>JAEZGQ010000010.1 GCA_023416895.1 Bacillota bacterium
TGCAGCTACTAAAGCTCATGCTTTCGGGCTCGAACCTTCTCTTGCTCGACGAGCCGACCAACCACCTTGACATCGCCTCGCGCGAGGCGCTTGAGGACGCGCTTACCGATTACAACGGCACCATGCTTGTGGTGACGCACGACCGCTACCTTGTGAACCGCCTCGCGGACCGCATCCTTTACATGACCGGCGAGGGCATTGAGGAATTTGTAGGCGGGTTCGACGAGTTTTGGGAGGCATACCAGCAACGCGCCGAACAGGCGCAAAAAGACGCCGCACCCAAAAAGCAGGAACGCCCCAACCTGTACCGCGAGCAAAAGGATAAGCAGGCTGCCCTTGCCCGCGCAGCGGGCGACTTAAGGCGCGCCGAAAAGCTTGTGACGGATACGGAGGAGGAAATTCGCCAACTCGATGAACAGTTGAGCGACCCCGCCGTTTCGTTCGATTATGTGCTCACAGGTGAGCTTGCCGCGAAGGCTGCCACAAAGCGCGAGGAGCTGACAGCGCTTTTTGCGGCGTGGGAAGACGCGCAGCAAAAGTACGACGAGCTGACGGCGGAGTGAAGGAACCCGAAAATCATGTTGCGGGGGCAAAAAGAAAATGAATGACGTTACGGTTCGCGCCTATGCACCCAAGGATTGGCCTCGCCTGATGCAAATTCACGACGAGGCAAGGAAGATAGAGCTTAATCTCGCGGGGCTTGACGGCGCTTTTGTACCGCTTGAACAGGCAGCCGTAAGCGAGAACCTGTTTGATTATATGGTGTTTGTCGCCTGCATCGGCGAAACGGTCGTAGGTTTTACGGCTTATTCGCAAAACGAGCTTGCGTGGATGTATGTCGATCCTTTTTACATGCGCCGCGGCGTAGCGCGCGCTCTCGTTCATCACGTGGTGCAGCATACAAAAGGACCGCTTGAGCTGGAGGTTTTAACGGGCAACGAACCCGCGTTGCGGCTTTATGAGGCGTGCGGGTTTCGCCGCATCGAAACGCAGTCGGGCAGGATGCCCGGCAACGAGAGCTTTCACATAACGGTGCATGTGCTGCGATATTTTTGAAAGGTGCCTTCCCTATGGACATGAAAGTTTCCGATATGATGCGTATGCAGATGGAGCTTTGGGAGCTTCATAAGGATAGCTGGTCGCCCATGTCGCCCGAATACGGGCGGAACTTCATTCTCTGGATGATGGAGGAGATCGGCGAAAGCATTGCTATCCTCAAGAAAAAGGGCGACGCAGCAATCATGGAGGACCCCGCCGTGCGCGCGGCGTTCGTTGAGGAAATGAGTGATGTACTCATGTATTATACGGATACGCTGCTTCGCTACGGCGTTACACCCGAAGAACTTTCCAATGCCTACGTTGCCAAACACGAAAAAAACATGGGGCGTAATTTCAAAACGGAGTATCTCGGTAAGTACGGCGAACACAGCTGATACTTTGGGTTTTTGAAAAAGAGGAAAGGCCGCCGTTCTCGTTAGGAGCATCATGGAATTTTATCTAAAGAACAATGCACCCGATGAGGCGATCGCCATCATGAAAGAGGTGGCCGCACGGGGGCGCGAAAAAGGCCTTCGCGTTCGGAAGGACGAATGGCTCACAAAAGAGGAGCTTGTAACGCAAGAAGCGCCGGAGGAGGATTTTTGCGTGGGGTTTGTTGACGGAGAGCCCGCCTGTTGCATGATTTTGCAGTGGATCGACACCGAATACTGGCCGGAAACGCAAAAGTGCGAGGCCGGTTATTTGCACAAGGTTTGCGTCCGCAGGCCACACGCGGGTACGGGCCTGTTAAAACGCCTTGTGGATTGCGCCAAGGAAGAGGCGTTAAAGCGCGGTGCGCGCTTTTTACGGCTCGATACCGGGTGGGATAACCCAAAGGTGCGTCCGCTTTATGAGGTGATCGGCTTTCGGCTCGTTAAAAAACTCAAATTCCCAAACGGCGGCGCAATGGCGCTTTATGAGATGGAACTTTGACCCAGCCCACATGTCTATTGGAACGCAAAAAGAAGCGGGGAACCGCTTCTTTTTTATAATCTCTTTGCGGCGTGTTCGCCGTGCCTACCTTTTATTCCGCCTGCGGCAGCGCCTTAACGTACTCGTAAAAATCCGCAAGGCTCCCTTGCTTCAAGCCTTCGATGGGCAAATTCTTTTCGTTGATGAGGCAGTCGGTCACAAGGTACACGTCAAGCCCCGCTTCAAGCGCACCGAGATCGTCATATACGTCGTTGCCTACCATAAGGCATTCCTCGGGACGCTTGCCGAGAAACGTGAGGATATTTTTAAAGTAATTGGGGTTGGGCTTACAAAAGCTTGCATTGTCGTAGGTGGTAACATGCTCAAAATCCGCATACGAAAGCCCCGCCCACGAAAGCCGCTTTTCCACCGCAACCGGCGGAAACACGGGGTTGGTGGCAAGCGCCAGCGTATACCCCTTTTCGCGAAGAATGTCTATGCTCATCCGCGCGGCGGCGTTTAATTCCGTTGCGCTGCGCGCGGCTTCAAAATCGGTACGGTAAAACTCCTCGAATACGGACTCATGCTCTTCCATGCTCACATCGTCGCCCACAAGCGCACAGAAGGTCGCCCAAAACCGCTCGCGGTTGGTCACAACGCCGTCGTTTTTGAGCATTGCCATGGTTCCCTCCCACACGCTACCGCCGAGCTTTTGCGGCGCAATGCCAAAGGACGCCTTGCCGAACTCAGCAAGGGCACCGAAGTAAAGCTTTACAAAAAGAGCGTTGTCCATGGGCAGAAGCGTTCCGTCCAGATCAAAGAGCACCGTGTTCATCCATTCACCTCAAAAAAATACGGCCGAAAGCATAATACGCCAATGCGAACACGCCCAAACGGCACATTTTGGTCGTTTTCAACGTTGTCGTCGGTTGGAATAACACCGCTATGCCGCCCTCCTCCGCCTTGAAACCGCCTCAAACTATGCCGTTTGGGTCGGACGAGCGACAAAAGCGTATGGCGCGGCAGAGCGCGGCGAAGGTGCGAAGGCGTAGCGGTGTCTACGGTAAGCGGCTTCAACAAAGCTATGGCGTGCCATACGCTTTTACGGCCGTGTTCGGATTAACGCACTATGCTTCAGCCGAAAGGCCACGGCCGTAAAAATAAACAATAAAATTATGATTCCTTTGCAAAATACGCCACGCCCACCGTACCCGGGCCAACATGTGTTCCCACTACCCCGCCGATATCGATGATGCGCGCGCAGCAGTTGAATGCCTGATCGCTTTCCGAAAGCTTTTGCATAAACGATTCGCAAAGCTCCCGCGCGTTGGTATGGGCGAAGTAAACGGGCATTTCAAAATCCGCCCCGCCGCTTTTTTCAATGAGTTCCAGCACCGTTTGAGCGCCGCGCGCAAAGCCGCGCGCCTTACCCGCAGGAACGATCACGCCATCTACCATCGAAAGGATGGGCTTTACGTTCAAAAACGAGCCGATCACGGTAACGCTTTTTGACAGCCGCCCGCCGCGGTGCAAATAAGTGAGTGTATCCACAATCGCGAAAAATCTGATACGGCTCCTCGCTTTAAGAAGCTCCTCCTGTATCGCTACCGCGCTTTTCCCCTGCGCGCGAAGCTTTACAGCATATTCCACAAGCGCAGCTTCACCCATGGTGCCCATGAGGGAATCAACCAAATAGATTCGCTCATAATTCGCCAAATCCTTTGCTGCGCGTGCACTTTGCAGTGTACCGCTAAGCTTTCCGGATATGGTGATCACGATTACATCGTTTCCGGCGTTTTTCGCGCGCTCAAAATGCGACAAAAAGTCCGCCGGCGAAGGCTGGCTGGTGCTTGGCAGCGGATCGGCCTTTGCAAGCATGCTGTAAAATGCTTCGCGGGAAAGCTCGCCGTCAAAATAAGCGCGCTCCGGAAAAATGATCTGCAGCGGCACCACGGTTACGCCGAGGCTGCCGCCAAGCCCGCCCAAGTCGGATGCGGAATCGGTAATGATTTCAATTGCCATGTTCTTTCTCCTCGTTTTCTTCGTTTCGATCAGCCTGATCCATGAATTCGGAAATGCGCCTTATCATATGGTCGAGGTTTTGGCGTTCCTCAGCAGAAAAACACTCGCGGATGCGGCGCATAGCAAAGCGTGTCCATTTGCTGTTCATGCCGTAATCCTTCAAAAATTTCGGCGTAACGCTCAAACGGAACTCTCTCTTGTCGTTTTCACACACCTCCTTTTTTACATATCCCTTTTTTACAAGGTTGTTGATTTTGTAATTCGCGTTTGGGAGCGACACGTTGAGAAACGCCGCAAACTCGCTTACGGTAGGTTGGCTCAAAAGGTATACCGCCTCTGCACCGAAAAATTCCGCCGCGCTCAGTCCCCTATCATCGCTCTCCGAGGCGGCAAACATCTGCCTCAGATAATTTGCCCGAAATTGCAGATAAAGCTTTTCAAAGCTTCGCTCCAGCATATGCGCCTCCTTTTGTTCAAATTTTTTAGTTAAAATATTTTAATCATTATAGCTGATGGTCTTTTGTTCTGTCAACCATGCGGGTCACGAGGTGTTCCTTTGCCGCTTTTACAAAATTCCCTAAAACAGGTTGACAAATCGCGTGCTTCACCGCATCATAATAAGGTTACAAGAGTGTTTTCGGCACCGCGCTTTTGTTTTATCGCGCGTGCCGCATAGGAGGATTTTTATGGCAAAAACCATTTATTCGGTGGAATCCGTTACGATGGGACATCCCGACAAGCTGTGCGACCTCATTTCCGATTCCGTTTTGGACGCATGCCTTGCCGTAGATAAAAACGCGCGCGTTGCGTGTGAAACCATGGCGACCAAGGGCAAAGTGATTGTTGCGGGCGAGATCACCGTTTCAAAAATGCCCGACATTAGGGCGATCGTTGAAAACACGATGCGCTTTGTGGGTTACGACCCCTCAACCGTGGAGATCGAGGTGCTTGTACATGAGCAAAGCCCCGACATTGCACAGGGCGTGGATAACCCCGCACAGGCGGATGCTTACGAGCTTGGTGCCGGCGATCAGGGCGTGCTGTACGGCTACGCCACCGCTGAAACCGCCGAAAGGCTGCCGCTTCCCTGCGTGCTCGCGCACCGCATCACAAGACTTTTGACCGACGCGCGGAAGTCCGGCCGCATCAAGGGGCTTCGCCCCGACGGCAAGGCGCAGGTATCGGTCGTATATGAAGACGGCAGGCCCGTGCGCGTGGATGCGGTGGTCGTTTCCACCCAGCACGACGAAGAAAAAAGCATGGAAGAACTTCAGCGCGACGTGCGCGACGTTATTTTGAAGGAAGCGTTTTGCGACTTTCCGATGGACGAAACCACGCGCGTGTTCATCAACCCCTCCGGCCGTTTTGTTTTGGGCGGTTACGAGGCCGACACGGGGCTGACCGGCCGTAAGCTTATGGTAGATACCTATGGCGGCTTTATTTCCCACGGCGGCGGCGCGTTTTCCGGCAAGGATGCCACCAAGGTGGATCGCTCGGGCGCGTACCTCGCCCGCTATATCGCCAAAAACTTGGTGGACGCGGGCCTTGCGGAGCGCTGCCTCGTTTCCCTCTGCTACGCCATCGGCGTGGCGCGGCCCGTGGAGATCACGGTGGATACCTACGGCACCGGTAAGTACGACGACGAGGTTTTAAAGCAGGCCGTATTGAAGGTGTTCGACTGCCGCCCCGCGGCCATCCGCGATTCCCTCGACCTGTGCCGCCCCATTTACACAAGCACCACCAACTCCGGCCATTTCGGCAAGGAGGAGTTGCCGTGGGAGCAATCCGACGCGGTGGAAAAACTTAAGGAAGCCGCAAAAGCCGCGCAATAACCGCGCTGCAGCAGCCAAACGGAAAACAGTAAGAAGGGCCGGCTTTTGCCGGCCCTTTTGTGTTGAAATTATAAATGTGCTTTTATTTGATGTCGATAGAAATGGGGCTTTGCGCCGCAACAAGCTCGCTGTACGCGGGTCGTAGGTAAACGACGGAAGAATCCCCCACATCGACCAGATACAGCTCCTCTTGCGTTTGGGGATCATATTCCGCACACCCCTTGATAAGCTGTCTTTCCTCTTTTACGGTCGGATCTGAAACGCTGTAAAAGTACGGATCAATGCTCAAGCCATCACCGTTGTCTCTGTAAACCATGTCTTCCCTGTGCTGCACCGAAAAATGCAGTTCCACAAGCTCGTTTTTCTGCTGCGCTCCAACAAAGGTTATTTCGTCGGGTAGGCCCTGTGCGGTGTTATTTTCTAGGTCAATCTTGATGGACGCATCCTTGTCGAGCAGTGCCACACCAAGAATATGAAGCGTCAGCCGTTTACCTTTGCTAAAATACGCGCTGTCCAGCAGGAACCCATTGTGCATGGGGTTAACGCAATAATTCCACATGATTGCGGTTTTGCCTTCGGTCGGAGGTTCGTAGCGCACGCCGTTTTCATCCTCCGCATAGCAGTAAAGCTCCTTGATCCACGCGGTATTCGATTCATCCGCCTCCAGATAAACACGCATTTGCGTTGGGAAAACCTCTACACTTGTAACGGTAAACGTTTGCCCGTCAATCGTAAAGCTTTGGTTTGGTGTATACACCTCGGCTTTACGCGTAAAATTGGGATCAAACTTGATGTTAAACCCGAATCTCATTTGCTTGTTGCTTACGACAAATTCGTGCGGACCTTCGGAGATAATTTCATTGGCGAGGATATATAACGTCAGCTCGCCCGGAACATCATCGCTTCCATACTCCAAGCGGATGCGCTGAAGCTCGCCGTTGCGGTGGGTATCGTCAATCCCCCCGCTTATAATACGATTCCATGTCCCGTAAGTCTTGTCAATCGCTTCGCGTATGCAATAATTTTTTCCATTCTCATCATAATATCTAAAGTAAATATTGACCTGCTTTTGATCCACAACCAGGTATTCAAGCTTTATTGTAAGCCCGTTTCGTGACTGTTCCATATTGAGTTCCTGCACATACCCATTTTCCACCGCCGCCTTGAGCGAAGGGGAAAGGGCGACCGCCGCCGCCAAGTCGGAAAACACGGGCAAACGAGAACAGGCAAGAGCAAAGCTCCACGAAAGGTTTACAAGAAGCACGAACGCCACAGCAAGTGCCAAAATAGCGCGTGCAGGCACGGTGAACATACGAAGCCTTTTCTTCTGCCGTAGCCTTGCACAAGCGCGGCTAAGCGTAAATTCGAGATCACCCGGCGTATGGTTCAGTTCTTCTTTGAGTAAAAGGTATTCCGCGTTGCGTTCCATATTCATTCCTCCTCCAACGCAAGTTTCAAAAGGGAAAGCGCACGGCGCTGGCGCGTAGCAGCAGTTCCCTGTGGAATGTTCAAAAGTTTTGCGGTTTGGGCAAGCGTAAAATCCGAAAAGTAGCGAAGGATTATAACCTCTTTGAGCTCCGCCGGCAGGCAAAGCACCGCGTCCTTGAGCGGCAGTGCATCAAACGCCGCCTCCGCCGTTTCCGGCAGGGTTTCAAACGGCTGCTCACGCCGCGCTCTTTTAAGCGCAAGCTTGCATTCGTTGATGAGAATGCGCGTGAGCCATGTGGAAAAATACGCGGGTTCGCGAAGCGTTTTGCAGGAGCAAAGCCCTTTGAATATCGCCTCGTCCACGGCGTCGAGCGCTCTTTTTTCGCTCCCGAGGTACAGGAGCGCTGTGCGGTAGAGGCGCGTGCTTTCCTTTTGCGCACGCTGTGCAAAGTCGTTTTGATCCATGCGGGCTCCCCTTCCGTTCAAATCGCGATTTTTCGGCATACCCGTGGGTCTGAATGCATTCATCTATTAGATAACGCACATCGGTGGATTTATTTGGAAGTGCTTGTACTTTTTTTAGAATTTTTGATAAGCAAAAAGCGCGGTGATCCCGTATTTCAGACTGTCAAAAAACTGGGATTGTCAAGGGGCCGCAGCTCCTTGACTGTATTCCGGCTTCGGCGGCATGCACGCCGAAACGGATGAAAGCCGCAGGCTTTCGTTCTTTTCATGCTTTGCCGCTCGGAAATGCGCGGCATTTTAGGCAAAGCGTGCAAACTCAAAAAAGTGGCATTAGACACTTTTTTGATAAGCAAAAAGCGCGGTGATCCCGCGCTTTTCCTAATTTCTTCATTTTGCAAAATACTGATAAAGCGTACACGGCTTGCCGCCGTTTGAAAGCTTGCGGCGTTTGTCCGCCCGAAGCCCGTAAATGCGTTCAAAATCCGGATGCGAGGTGATGGTGTTCACCGACCAATGCTCCAAACGGGAAAACACCGCGCGCATTTCGCGGTAGAGAGCTTCCGCCTCCTTACGCTCCATCAGTCGCTCACCGTAGGGCGGGTTGCAAACGAGTATACCGCCTTGCTGCTTAGCGGAAAGTTCCTTTAGGGGCTTGACCGCCCAGTTCACATGTATGCCCGCCTTTTGCGCATGCTTTTTGCAAAGGTCGATGGAGCGCGCGTCGATGTCGCTGCCTAAAATATCGAGCTTCACCTCGCGTATGCTGTCGCGCGCTTCCTCGCGCGCCGCTAAAAGTACGCCGCGCTCCAAAAAGGGCCACTCCTCCGCCGCAAACGTACGGTTAAGCCCGGGCGCACGGTTTTGCGCGAGCATGGCGGCCTCAATGGGCAACGTGCCAGAACCGCACATAGGGTCGATAAGCGGTGTTTCCGCGCGATAGCGCGAAAGCTGCACAATGGCCGCACCGAGCGTTTCCGCAATGGGTGCGGCAACGTTATAGGTGCGGTAGCCGCGCCTAGAAAGCCCCGCCCCGCAGCAGTCGAGCGCCAAGGTGGCGGTATCCCGAAGCAGGCCAACCTCCACGATTACGCGGTTTCCTGTTTCCGGCAGGCTTTGGGTTTTGTACGCCGCCTTGAGGTTTTCGACGATCGCTTTTTTTACGATGCTTTGGCAGTCTGACACCGAAAAAAGTGCGCTCTTCGCGCTTTTGCCCGTAACATGGATAAAGCTGTCACGCGCAAGAAACTGTTTCCACGGCAGGGCCAACGTGCCCTCAAAAAGCGCTTCAAAGGTACGCGCTTCAAACGCACCCACCTCCAAAAACACGCGCTCGGCGGTGCGCAACCATAAAAGCGCGCGCGCCATTTCCCGATAGCCGCCCGTAAACGCGACGTGCGCATCCTCAACGCTCACGACCTCGATGGAAAGCCTTCTAAGCTCGGCTGCGACAAGTGCCTCAAGCCCCAGCTTGCAGGTTGCGATAAACTTCATTCGGCCGCCTTTTTTCCCGCTTTGAGCTTCGCGAGCGCGTTGTTGAAGCGTAGAAGCGATATTTCATATTTGTGGCAAAGCTCGCTTTTGGTGACGGCCTCGCCTGTTTGTCTGCACGCAGCATACTCGAGCGCTGCCGCCATGGCGTACACCTGCTGTGCGGAAAGATCGGGAAAGCCCGAAAGCCCCTCCAAGTACTCGCTCCACAGCCGCGCCGCAGCAAACACGGTTTCCTCGGTGCGGGTGGCCTGCATGCCGGTAAAGCACGCCTCCATGACCTCGCGGTACTTTTTGGGCACCTTTTCGGGCGGGATGTTGGCAATGAACACGCGGCTTTGCACAAGCTCGCCGTTGATGTAACCAAGGTAGGGTTCCTTCGCGCCGAGCTGCTTCAAAAAGCCGAACGCGTCGCGCTTAAGCTCTGCCGGCTGATCCGCCCGCAAAACAAAGTCCCGCAAAAAAAGCTCCGCATGCCTGTCGCCAAACGAGGCCACAAGCGCAAGCATCGCCTGCTTGACGCTTCGTTCGGGGAGCTCCGCGCCCCAACGCACGAGCGACACAAACTCGCCGTCGCTCTGCCAAAGCTTTACAAGCTCCGCCCGCGGTCTGCCGATGAATTCGTTGAGCTTATGGATGCGCACGAGCATTTCATCGGGCGGCACCTGATACTGCAGCATAAAGTTGACGCGCTTTTTCGGTGCTTCCGCCATCGCAGCGCGGCAAACGCCGCGGTAATAGCGGGCCACACTGTCGCCAGCGTCGATTTTCAAAAGCCTGTCGTAACCGGAAACGGCACGGCGGTATTCGCCCAAATGGAATGCACACGCGGAAAGCCTGTGAACAACGCCCGCGTCGTAGGGCATGATGTTGAAAAGCTGCTTCAAAAGCGCATAGGCTGCTTCAAACTCGTTGAACTCCATAAGCGTTGCGCTCAAGCGGTTCATATCGTCAGGATCGTCGGTTTTCACCTGCTTTAAAAAGTCAAGCTCCCGCCTTACGCCCTCTTCATCCTTGGCGGCATGGAGAAACACCGCAAGGTTGCAGTGTGCCTGAATGTCCTCAGGATTTTTTTTGAGGATCTCGCCCACCTCGGCGGTAGCGCTTTTATAATCGCGGTCGCAAAAATACGCAAGCCCAAGGTTGTTGCGCGCAAGCGCAAGCTCCGGCTCTTTTTCAACCAGCTTTTTCAACACTTCCACGGCCATCTTGAACTCGCCGCGTTCAATGAGTTCCTTGCCCTTGAGCGCTGCGTTTCGAAGCTCCTGCCCTGCGGGAATGATGCCGCTCAACTCACCCTCTTCGAGCGCGTCGAGCATATCGTACGCCTCGTAGGTGAACTCGCCTTCCGGCTCAATCTCTACATAGCGCTCAAAGCTTTCCTTTGCGCGCGCGTATTCCTGCAGCCCCAAAAAGTTGCAGCCCATGCCGAAATAGCATTCGCTCGGACGATCACCGTCTTCATAAAAGAAGGTGAGTAAAACGCGGTTCGACTCCTCAAACCGGCTCATCTCCGTGAGCGTTTCGGCAATGGCGAGCTTAATTTCCGCATTTTGCGGGTCGCGCTCAAGCGCGAGGCGGTAGTTTGCCATCGCGTCGAGCAAGTTGTTGCTGTCGAGCTTACTCAGCCCGCGGCGAAAGAAATACTCCCCCGTTCGTTCGAACTGGAGTACTTTTCCTTTGTTAAACATGATGTAGCTGTTGGTTTTGTTTTCCGCCATACCCTTCTATTCGCACCCGGTCATATAGGCGCAGCTTTCTTAACGTTTTAAGCACGGAAAAACGGCTTTATGCCTCGGTATCGTCGTCTTTCCGAAGGGATTCCTCCAGCAACGCCTTAAGCTCCGCTTCGTCGAAGCTATAAGCAGTGTTGCAGAAATGGCAGGTGAGCGTTGCGCCCTTGTCCTTTTCGATCAAGTCCTCAAGCTCCTCCTTGCCCAGAGAAATCAGCACGCGCTCAAGGCGTTCGCGCGAGCAGTCGCATAAAAAGCGCGGAACTGTTGTTTCCGTTACCTCTATATTAAGCCCATCAAGCACCTCGTGCAAGGCTTCTTGAAGCGTGCGCCCGTTTTCGAGCAGAGTACTCAGATTTTTGATGCTTTCTACACGCGACATAGCAAGTTCAATATGTTCCTCAGGGCAGCCGGGCAGCGGCTGAAGCAAAAGTCCGCCAGCCGAAAGCACGGTTCCACTTTGGGCATCCATGCGTACGCCCAAATACACAAGTGAGGGCGTTTGCTCGCTCACGGTGAAGTAGCGCGCAAAATCCTCCGCAATCTCTCCCGACACAAGCTCGCAGCGCCCAACGTAGGGTTCGCGCATGGAAAGGTCCTTCACCACGGTAAGCTCGCCAAACCAACCCACCGCCATCGAAACGTCGAGCTTTCCATCGGGTGCAAGCGGCAGCTCGATTTCGGGGTTTTCGATGTACCCCTTTACGGCACCGCCCGGCCTGGCAGTGCATACGATGTTTCCCGCAGGCCCTCCGCCCTTGACGATGGCGGTAAGCCTGTCGTTTTCGTTTTTCAGCTCCATGCCCATAATAGCTGTCATCATCAACGTGCGCCCGAGCGCCGCCGTACACACGCGCGAGGTGTTATGAAACGTTTGCGCTTGGGCAACAAGGTCTTTCGCTTCAATGGCCGTAAAGCGCATGGTCTGGTTCAAAAGCAATCCTTTTAGAATGGTATCGTTCGCCATGAGAAACCTCCTCGTTCTTGCGGCAAAAAGCGTGCTCTCCAATGGGAAAGCCAGCTTTTTCGTAATTTTATTTCGAAACAGCGGTGTTACACGCCGGGTAAACTCTATTTTTCGTGCAAACCGTGCACGGTTCCGAATCGTTCGCCATTTCTCGCGCGGCAATAATGTAATCTAACTTACTATATGTCGCCTTCCGTTTTGGAAAAGCCCTTTGCGGCAACAAACTGAAGACGCTCTGAGGCCTCGTTCGGCGCCGTTTTGGAAAACGCCTCAAAAACGCGGATGTTCATAAAACCACACGCCATAAGTGCAGCCTCAAGCTCGCCTTTTGCATGTGCACGCTGTACATGCGTTTCAGTAAAGCGCTCGTAGCGCGTGCCTTCCTTTACAAAAAAGCTTAGATCCATCTCTACAAGATGGTTTTTTTCGTCGTAACAATTTTTCCACACATAGGCGAGCGTTCCATCGTCATACCCCAAGGTGTTGCAGCCGAGTGTTTGGGAGAGCTTATGGCGCGAGGAAACGTCAAACAGCAACACGCCGCCTTCCTTGAGCGCCGCGTATGCGCTTTCAAAAAAACGGCGCACGCTTTCCATGGATGTAAGGTAATTGACCCCGTCGCACGCGCACACTACGGCATCCACGCGTTTGTGGAGCGAGAGCGAGCGCATATCCTGACGCACAAAAGGAACGCTAAGCCCGCTTGCGCGCGCCTTTTCCGAAGCGACACGGAGCATTTCCTCCGAAAGATCAAACCCCGTGACCGCATAACCCATGCGTTTCAAACGAAGGGTGATTTCACCCGTACCGCAGGCGCACTCCGCCACCGAGCTCGGTGCAAGCGGTAAAAAGGACGCGATGTAGTTTGCCCAAAGGCCATAATCTACATCCGCCATGAGCGCGTCGTACACGCGCGCGAAGCGTTCGTACTGCATGGGCAACTCCCTTTCCTGCGTGGTAGCATATTATTTTAACCGATGCGCCCAAAGCGCGCAATACGCCATGCGCTTTCGTCACGGTAGATTTGCATTTTGTACGGCAAAAGCACGCAAACAGCCACAAAAAAAGGTCCGTGCCGCAACAGCACGAACCTTCTTACTCATAACTGCAATTTTACGGCAACCAAACCTCGCGCGTGGAAGATGTACTACGTTCCTCGCTCGCGGCATAGCGGGAAACGTAAACGCCCACCGCCTTATAATACCGGCCGCCTTCAACCTCCGCCGTGCAGCAGGCAAGCGCCGGATTGCCGCCCTGTGCGGTTTCACTTCCATGTGCGATCTCTCGCCATACCCCGTTTTCACGCGCAAGAAGCACTACGGTGACCATGGCTTCACGCTCCGCCTCCGCAGGCTGCGTGCAGGCCCAGCAGGAAATGGTTTTCCCCGTTACTGCAAGCACGCAGCGCCCCGCGCCACGCCGCATATCGCTGTGCGCCGATCTCCCCCCGGCGCGCAGCGGCATGCATTCCCTCTCAAAGTTCGCCATATTTCCCCTCCACTTTTCCCAATACGTATACAACAACAACGCGTACGGCGCGTGAAATATGACGCGAAAAAATATAATTTTTTGTCGACTCTGCGTTATGAATAGCTTTCTGCCGCGTTGACACCCCGAAACCGTGGATGATATAATTAACGTGCTTCAAAGCGTGCGCGTGTGCAACAAAAAGACGTTCACGCGCGTTTTTTTATGGGAAGTGCCAGCAAATTGCCGCAAAACGGCTTTGCTTGATGTTTGGATGAAAAGGAACATGCTGTTTTGAATCTATCCTTCAACCAACGTACGCTTGCGCATGTGAAAACGTTTTGGGAAAAGTCGAACGACGAGGAAATCAAGGAGCTTTTTCCGTTTCACAGGTTGCCTTTGCACGAGGAAGTCGAGCGATTTCAGGCATCTTTGCTCCCTGACGCGAAAAGCTTCGGCAGGGCTATTTGCGTCGACGAAGTCTACATTGGCGATGTTTGGTGCTACGGCATAGATGAAGTTGTTGAAAAAAGCGCATTTGTGAGCATTATAATTTTTGAAAAGGCGTATTGGGGTATGGGCATCGGCAAAGAAGCGCTCCGCCGATTTTGCTCGATCGTGTTTGAAAGATATGCCGTCGATAAGCTATGTGCATTTGCCTACAAAGCAAACGCGCGATCGTGCGGCATGCTAAAAAGCGTAGGATTCCAAATGGTTGAGGAATTTGAAGAAGACGGTGTGCTCTCCTGCTATTACGAGCATCCGCGGCGATAGTGGTTTTATTGCAGGCACACGCAACCTCCATCATGATTTTCTTTTGCGGTGCCGTACTACAAGCGATTGGTGAGTTGAAGGATGGAAGAAAAGCAAAGCAAACAAAAAATTAAGATCGTACGCCGAAAGAAAAAGCTCGGCTTGTGGGCGAAGGTCGCAATTGTCCTATGCGCGGTTATCCTTGTTTTCGTGCTTGCGGCAGGCATTTTAGGGCTCAACCTTTTAAACAGGCTCTACCGTCCGGAAACTCCCACCGTATTTGCGCCCGACGACGAGGATGCGGAAGAAACCTCCGACGTTTCCCAAACGCCCGCCGCCTACGTTACGCCGTCAGTAACCCTTTCTCCCGCTGCGTCACCCACGCCGACGCCCGAGGTGGTGCTCCCGCTTTCCGAGCTTTATACCCAAACCCTTCTTTCGGAGCAAGTCCTTTCCCAAATGGACGCGCAGGCAGCGGATACCCGTTACACCAACATTTTGCTCATCGGCGTAGACCGGCGCGGTACAAGCGGCAACTCGCGCGCGGATACACTGATGATTGCCACCATCGACCGTGTAAACAAGCGTCTCAAACTGACCTCGATTCTTCGCGATACGCTTGTGAACATTGAAGGCGTCGGTTACGGCAAACTCAATTCATCCGCCGCAAAGGGCGGCGTCGAGCTTCTTCTCAAAACCGTCAACGACAGCTTCCATCTGAACATTCAGAACTATGTTCTTGTGGATTTCAACATGTTCGAGCAGATCATCGACGAGCTCGGCGGCATTACCGTAGAGATGACCGCCGCCGAAATTTCCGCCGCCAACGACTGCATCGCAGGCCTCAACAAGCAGCGCGGCGTTGCGTACCTTTGGGACGGTTTCATTTTTGCCAATGCGGGTAACGTGAAGCTCACCGGAAAGCAGGCGCTCGGCTTTGCGCGCGTTAGGCATCTCGACAGCGATTTCAACCGTACCAACCGCCAGTTTTCCGTGCTCATGGCGGTATTCGCCAAATTTAGAAAAGCAAGCCTCACCAAGCAATACGACATGCTCGACGATATTTTGCCGCTCGTGGAAACCAACATGAACAATGCGAGCATTCTCGACTGCATGCTAAGCGCCCTTTCCTTGAATACCGACGGCCTTCTCCACTTCCGCGCCCCTGCCGATGGGCTTTATCAAAGCGGCAGCTACAACCGCTCGTCGGTGCTGCTTACGGATATTCCGGCCAATGCCTTAGCAATGCACCAGTTTATTTTCGATTCGGCTGCGGAGCCTAAGAAGGCCACTGTATTGAAGCCGGGCGAATCCTTGCCGCCGCGCACCCCTACGCCGACTTTTGTTTTTCCGGAATACTCCGACGGGATCATCATCGACCCTTCTCAGCAGTACCCACAAGCTACACTTGAGGTAACACCCGAACCCGCATGGACGCCCGAGCCTACTGCGACGCCCGCCCCTCCCACGGAGTCCCCTGAAACACAGCAACCATAACGCCGCGGGCAGCGGCATATTGATGAAAAGCCCCCGTTTGAACGACCTACAAAACCACGGGCTGTATCGCGAATGAAGCGATACAGCCCGTTGCTTTTTATAATTGCCATGGCAGGAAACATTCCCCGCCATGCACCACAGCTTACTTTTCCACCATCCGGCGGCATCAAGGTCAGGATAGCTTTATAAATGCAAGAACGCACTTTTTTCTATGCCTACCGACAAATCGAAACGATCGTTCCTACCCCTGCTTTCTCAAAGTGTATTCGCTTTTCAGTATTCTCATCATAACAAAGTCGCTGAATTCGCCGTTATAAAAGTACCCCTGCTCCTGAATGCCTTCCTTTTTGAACCCAACCTTTTCATAAAATTTGAGCGCCGACGTATTGAACCCCACGACCCCGATGGAAATCCTGTTTAAACGCAAGGTCAAACATCAGCTCAATGGCTTCCGTGCCATAGCCTTTTCCCTGATCATCCGGATCGGGAATAATCAGGGTGAGGTCGGTGCAGTGCCATTCGGGAAACATGCGCAACAAGCCGGCCTCTCCCAATACCCTGCCGGTTTTGTCGGTAATGGTATACCAATCCCTGTCCTTGCTTTCCTTGCACTTGGCAATCGCGGCAAGCTCCTGCTCCACCGTAGTACCCTGGGTAAAACCGCATTCGGAGATGATCTCCGGCTCATTGTACCAGCGCGCAAAAAAAGCGGCGTCGCTTTCGATCGGCCGCCGTAGAATCACTTTATTTCCTTTGATCTGCTGTTCCAAATGAACGCCCTCGTCAAATCTTCGTCTCTATGGGTACGACAGTAATACCCTCGCTTGGTTTTCAGCGCGCGCCCATTCGGGGTGCGCTGTTAAGGCGCTTTTGTTCATACATGTTGGTATCGAGCCGCTTATAAAATTCGCGCTGTGTCATATACGACCTGACACCGCAGGTTTCGCTGCCTATGCTGAGGCTGATTTCAAACGGATAAACGCCACGCTCGTTAAGCGCCTTAAGCCCGAGAAGGATGTTCCGATGTACATCGGCAGTTGTAAAACCCGTACCGCTGAACAAAATGGCAAATTCATCGCCGCCGATGCGCGCCACAAGGTCTTTTCTGCGCGCGCTTCGCCGCAGTATCTCCGCCACGGTTTTGAGCACGCTGTCGCCCATGTCGTGGCCGTAATGGTCGTTGATCTGCTTGAAGCGGTCGATGTCCACCATCACACCGCAAAGCCGCTGCCTTTTGCTGCCGGAAGAAAAGTACGACTCGAGCGCCGCGTCAAACTTACGGCGGTTGTAAAGGCCGGTAAGATAATCCGTATACACCTGAATGTTCTGCATGCTGATGTAAAGGAGCAAAAACGCAAGCGCAAACGTGAGCCACACAACGTTCAAGCTGTCAAAAAAAGACTCCGTTAGGCCTGCCGCCATGGGCAAAAGCGCCGAGAAGAGCAGCAGGTAAAACTCCTTTTTGAGCATGGACGCACGTTTGTACCACAGCGTCGCCAGATAAAACGCCATATAGCAATAGCAAATGGCAGGCATCAGCGCAAAATACGCGCCGCGCTCATACACATTGCCTTCGGCAATCGAAAAAGTAAAACCGCCTTTTAAGCTGACGAGCGAAAAAAGCGCATTGAGTGCCGCAGGGAGCAGCAGCGCAAAAAGGAATGCAGGCTTTGGTGTTTGTTCGCGCCGGATGAGGTGGTAAAGGTAGAGTACCATCAGCGCCGCGAGCACAGGGCCGAGCATGTAATAGACGACCACGGTGACGGGAAGCGCACCGCGCGAAAACGCATCGGTTTTGCCGCTCAAAGAAACAATGCAAAAATCCAAAACAAGAAGCAGCGCGTTTACGGTAAGCATCGCAAGAAATGTGGACTGCGAATGCTTACGGCGTATGCCGTGGTGCAAAAGGTTCACGAAAATAAGTGCCAGAAGAAAAAGCCCCACCGCAATGTTCTGCACCTGATAAGCGGTTTGCACGCGTTTTCCTCCTCCCTCTTGTTGTGTGGACGAGCGGAAATCTTATGTTCCATACTAACGGATATTTCATAAAAAAGCAATTTCTGCGCGCATCAAGAGGCTGCTGCACCGAAAAATTGCGCAGCAGCCTCTTTAAGAATTGCGCAAACAAACGATGCTGCGCTACTTTTTGAATGCGGTTTAATTCGCAGGGAGCTTTTCGGGTTCCGCAAGCTCGGGGCCTTCGATGGTAATAGAGGTTATCACAACGTCCGCAAGCGGCTTGTCGTTTTCATCCGTTTCCATGGCGGCAATGGCGTCCACCACCTCGATGCCGCTTGTAACGTGGCCAAACGCCGCATAGAGCCCGTCGAGGTCGGTATAGTCCTCATGCATGATGAAAAACTGCGAGCCTGCGCTGTTGTATGGCGACTGCCTTCTCGCCATGGAGATCACGCCGCGCTCGTGGGAAAGAGGGTTTTGAAACCCATTGGCCGCAAATTCGCCCTCGATAAAATAGCCGGGGCTTCCCATGCCGGTGCCAAGCGGGTCACCGCCCTGAATCATGAAGCCGGGAATGACGCGGTGAAAAATGAGCCCGTCATAAAAACCCTGTCGCGCAAGCGAAACAAAGTTGCTTACCGTCTGCGGGGCAATGGATGGATAAAGCTCAAGCTCTATGGTGCCGTAATCCTGTACGACGATGGTTGCCTTCATGGTTTCCACGGTGCTCGGATCGACCGTATCGTCGGCGGAAACCGTCGCAGAGGGTGTAACCTCGGCAATCGGTGTTTGTTCAGCCGGGGAGGGGGAAACGGGAGCTGGCACTTCGTCTATCAAAGAGCATCCGGAAAAAAGCGTGAAAGCAAGCAAAATAGCAAGCACGAAGCAAGCGGTTTTTCGCATGATAAGAAAATCCTTTCCTGTGTTTTCAGGCCAAAACCGAGCCGCTTTAAGTGCCGGAAAAGCACTTCATGTACGCCGCGGTTTTCGCTTTTTTACTCTATCACGGCGTGAAAACCACGTCAACCGCATTGCACGGGGGAGGGAATTCCTGTATAATGCAACGTGAAAAAGCGTTGAAAAGTCAGATGGCTGCATTTGAGGGAAGCGCTTTTTACGCATCGAAGCGCCCTTTCCTCTGGCGGGCGCGGGAAGCTGAGGTTAAAAGAGTTGGCCGGCAAAAGAAGAAGACGGAGGCGCACATCAGCCCCGCAAGTCATCATCATCCTTGTTCTTTTCATCATCGCGCTCGCACTTGGCGCTTTGCTCTTGTTCCGTTCCTGCACGCCCGGCAGCGGGCAGACCCCTACGCAAAGCCCGGGCGGTATTTTTGATACCCTCTTCCCCTCACCCACGCCGAGCGCAACCCCTGTACCTACGCCCACGCCGGAGCCCACGCCCACCCCTATTCCCGATCCGACGAGCGTTGAGGGCACACGCGCTTCCGATTTCGGGCTGAACTTTGAAATGCAGCTTGACGGCGAGGAGATTTCCTCTTACTCGCGCGATACAAGCCTTGATTTCGGCGCGCCGGAGGATTACACCGATCTCGAAGGCGTAATTACCTTCCGCGGCAACAATTTCCGCGATGCGCCCACCTACGGCTCTGCCGGTGCGGTTGCAGAAAAGAAGCTCGAGATCGCATGGGAAAAGGAAATTCCCGGCAGCATCTCAAAGAGCGACAGCGGAAGTTGGTTTGGCTGTGGTTGGACAGGGCAGCCGCTGATTGTGCGCTGGCCGGAGGCTACGCGCCGCATCATGAACCTTTATGACGAAAAGAAAAACAAGGACGGCCTTGTTGAGGTCATTTACGCCACGGAAAACAGCTACATTTATTTTCTCGACCTTGACGACGGCAACTTTACGCGCGATAAGGTCAATGGCAAATGGACGTTTAAGGGCGCAGGCAGCCTTGACCCGCGCGGTTATCCTCTCCTATATGTGGGCGCGGGCGACGCAGGTCCCAACGGCCCCGCCGAAAACATGATCATAAGCCTCATCGACGGCAAAAAGATCTACAGCTACGGCGCGCGCGACCCGTACTCACTCAGAAGCTTCCTCGCGTTTGATCCCGCAACGCTCGTGCACGCGGGCACGGATACCGTTACCTACGCCTCCGAATCCGGTATCATCTACCAATTCAAGCTCAACACCTTGTACGACGAGACGGCCGGAACCATTTCCATAGATCCCTCGAACATCCTTAAGTGGCGCTACACCACCGAGCGTTCGCGTGAGAGCGGTACAAGGGCATACTGGCTGGGTTTTGAATCGAGCCCCGTCATATGGCGGCACTACATGTACGTTTCCGACAACGCGGGTGACCTTTTCT
>JAEZGQ010000054.1 GCA_023416895.1 Bacillota bacterium
TTTGCAGCGTAAGCGCCACAAGCGTTGCAAGCACGCCCAAATACAAAAGCGCGGCGAACGAGCTTGTAGAAACAACAACGGGCTGCGGCTCGAAAACGAGCGTTGCCGCCCACGAAAAAAGCGCCGCGAAGAAAAACTGCACACAGGTAAGAAGCATTACTTCGTGCCGCTCAAGGTACAAATCCACGAGCGCGATGTGGAGCGCGTATAAAATGCCGCTCAAAAGCGTGAGCGCGTCGCCCAAATTCGCCGCACCGCCATCGAACGTTATAAGCCCGATTCCCAAAAGGCACGCAAACGCCGCAATGACCACCTTAAGCGACGGTTTTTTCTTTTTGATCGCCCACACCACAAATGGCACGAGCACAATGTAGCTTGCCGTGATGAGCGCGTTTTTGCCCGCCGTGGTAATGGAAAGCCCGTAGGTTTGCACAGCAAACGCCGCGTATTGTAAAAACCCCAAAGTGGCACCGCCCAAAAGAAGGCGCGCATTGAACCCTGCACGGTTCTTTTTGAGAAAAAACGTATAGCTTAGCCCGAGCGCGCCAATGCTGAAGCGCACCGCGAGCAGAAAGTTGACCGGCATTGTGTCAAGCGCGTTTTTGGTTACCACAAAACCGCCGCCCCAAATAACGCCCGCAACAAGCAGTAGTAAGTTGGCAAGAAGCCTTTTTTTCCTCGCATCCATCGTCATTTCCTTATTGTAGCCCAAAAAGTGCGCACGGGCAAAGGGGTTTTGCGGCACACGTTCTGCGCGCCAGGGAAGCGGCATTGTATACTTTTTTTGATGGGTCAAGGCGCGCGGCAATGCCGCGCGCCTTATCGAAAACATCAAGCGAAAGCTTTTCTTTACTTCGCCTTTTCGGCCTTGTACTTTTTAATGGCCTCGGTCAGCTTGGGCAAAATGGTGTTCACGTCGCCCACAATGCCGAGATCCGCCGCTTCAAACACGGGCGCGGTGGCGTTTTTATTGATGGCTACAACGTATTCGGAGCCCTCCATGCCCGCAAGGTGCTGAATGGCGCCCGAAATGGCGCATGCCACATACAGCTTCGGACGCACGGTCTTGCCCGTTTGCCCCACCTGCCTGTCGCGCTCTACCCAGCCCGCGTCCACGCACGCGCGCGAGGTGGAAACCTCGCCGCCCAAGGCATCCGCAAGATTTCGAAGCATCGCGAATTTTTCCGGTGCACCCACGCCACGGCCACCCGAAACAAGGATTTTCGCCTCGGTGATGTCCGCGCAGTGTTTGCTGCCCTTTACGACCTCAAGAACCTTTACGTTCATATCGGCATCGGTGAGCTTTGCGTCAAACTCGGTGACCATTCCCTTGCGCGCGTCGTCGCGCGAGAGCGCCTTCATTACGCCCGGGCGCACGGTCGCCATTTGCGGCCTGTGCTCGGCGCATACGATGGTCGCCATGATGTTGCCGCCAAACGCGGGGCGCGTCATAAGAAGAAGGTTTGTACCCTCCTCGATGGCAAGCCCTGTGCAGTCGGCCGTAAGGCCGGTATGCACGCGCGCGGATACGCGCGGCGCAAGGTCACGGCCGATGCTCGTCGCACCAAAGAGCATAACCTCAGGCTCATACGCCTTTACGATGGCCGATACTGCCTTGGCATAGGGCTCGGTAACATACTCCTTAAGAAGCGGATGGTCCACCACGATCACCTCGGACGCGCCGTAGGCAATCAGGTCCTTGGCCGCTTCCTTCACGTTTTCTCCGAGAAGCACCGCAACCACTTGCTGGTTTAGCGATTCAGCCAACTCCGAGGCCTTGCCAAGGAGCTCTATCCCAACCTTTTGCAGATCCCCGTCCCTCTGCTCGGCAAATACAAATACATTCTTGCTCATGCTGCACCGCCTTAAATCATAAACTTTTCGGCCAGACGGCTGACGATGAGGCGCACGGCATCCTCGTCGCTGCCCTCAAACTTCTCGCCAGCGCCCTTTGGCTGCTTGGTGAAGCTCGCCTTCACGCGCGTGGGAGAACCCGCAAGGCCGATGTTCGCTTTGTCAAGATACCCTTCAAGATCGGCAAAGGTTATGCGCACGACCTCTTTTTTGTACGCATCAAACACACCGGAAACGCTCATATAGCGCGGCACGGCAAGCTCACTGAGCGCCGTGATGACACACGGGAGCTTCACCTCGATGATGTGGAAGCGGTCTTCAAACTGCCTGCGCAATACAATGCTGTCATTCGTGACGGACTCCACGCTTTCTACATAGCTGACCTGCGGCAGCCCTAAGTGCTCCGCGATCTGCGGGCCGACCTGCGCGGTATCGCCGTCGATGGCCTGACGGCCTGCGACAATCAGGTCAAAGCCGATCTTTTTGAGCGCCGCCGCAATGGTGGATGAGGTCGCCCAAGTATCCGCACCGCCAAACGCGCGGTCGGTGATGAGCACGGCTTCGTCGGCGCCCATGGCGAGCGCCTCGCGAAGCGCAACCTCCGCTTGCGGCGGCCCCATGGAAACGACCGTTACGGTGCCGCCCACGCTTTCGCGGATGCGAAGCGCCGCTTCAAGCCCCGCCTTGTCGTCGGGGTTGATGATGCTCGGAAGCCCCTCGCGCACCAGGTTGTTGGTTACGGGGTCAAGCTTGACCTCGGTGGTATCGGGAACTTGTTTCATGCAAACGATGATTTTCATACAGCACCTCTTAATTGATGTTCAGCGCCGCGGCGATCACCATGCGCTGCACTTCGTTGGTACCCTCGTAGATTTCGGTAATCTTCGCATCTCGCATCATGCGCTCTACGGGATATTCGCGCGTATAACCGTAGCCGCCGAACAGCTGCACGGCCTGCCGCGTCACCTCGCTTGCCGCCTGCGCTGCAAAAAGCTTGGCCATCGCGGCATCCTTGGAATACTTTTCGCCGCTTTGCTTTTTCATGGCGGCGCTGTAAACAAGAAGCCTCGCCGCTTCCATGCGGGTGTGCATTTCGGCAAGCTGGAACTGGGTGTTTTGGAACTGTGCGA
>JAEZGQ010000213.1 GCA_023416895.1 Bacillota bacterium
GTCCAACAGAATTTTTAAACACTGAAGCTGCAAAAAATCAAGGAATTAAAAAGTGTCCTGCCACCGAGGCGATTAAACGTCTTGGAGAAGAACACAAAGGAAAACCGTGTTTTCAAATAAAATTTAAACAATAGTATGCATGATAGAATAAATGTACCATATACTGCAAAATCTGTCAAAAAATGAAAGATTTAACAATGTTCTTGCACTTGCACAGTATGGCCTCTATTTTTACCTTGTACGCTAATTCCACCGAGTACCTTCCCGCGCACTTTCTTCTTTTCAGCATTTGCATTACAATGAAAAAAAGCGCTCGGAGGAAATTTTCGCATGGGCTATACCGATCACAAAACCGGCATACACGCGCAAAGGCTCCTTGCGTTGCAAAAGGAAAATGGCGCATGGGGTCATTTCCACTCACTCAGCGGCGGCAGCGGCGCGCCCGTCACCACCGAACAGGCGCTCAGGCGGCTCGAGCGCCTTGGTTTTACGGAAAACGACCCACCCATCCGCGCTGCGCTCCATTACATGCACAACTGTCTTGCGGGCAGCGAATCCCTGCCCGACCGGCGCGAAAAAACCCACGACTGGGATATTTTTACGCGCACCATGCTCAGCGCATGGATTTGCCGTTTCACAAAAAGTGACGAACTCGCAAATGACATGGCGCAAAAATGGGGGCAAACTGTTTCCGCAGCCTATGAAAGCGGACGCTACGATCATAACGCCTACGTTGCGGCTTACACGAAAAACTTTGGAGTAAAACCCTTTGGCCCGAGGCTTCTCGATTTTATGGCGTTTTACGAGCTTTCCCTCATCTCCTCTACGCTCGACAAACGCGTAGAGCAAGCGTTCTTTTTAGATGTTTTAAACCGTCCCACAGGCATTTACTATGTGTACGGCGCCGCGCTCACAAAGCCGCCCGCGGAATTTTGCACAAAGGAGGCCAGCCGCTACCTTGCGGCAATCGAGTTGGTGCTCGCCTACAAAAGCTCATTTTGCCGCGCCTTGCTCGCCCCCACCGCACAATGGCTCAAGTCTTATAAAGGAGACGACGGTATGTGGGATATGGGTGCGGGCGTAAAGGACGGTGTTTATTTTCCGCTGTCGGATTCTTGGAGAAAGGCAGAAGACAGAAAACGGGATTGTACGGAACGAATTGAGCGAGTTTTACGGGAGCTGGAGCAGTCACCTTTACAATAACACAAAACGCCCGCAGGTTTACCTTCCTGCGGGCGTCATTTTCGTAGAAAATTCTATTTTTCCTTACACATGGTATTGCGGTACTCGTTGGCGCTCATGCCCTCGAGCTTTTTGAACACGCGGGAAAAGTGCGCCGTATCCGTATACCCAACCATGTCGCAGATGTCGCTGATTTTAAGCGTCGGGTCGAACAAAAGCCCTTTTGCGGCCTTGATGCGGATGCCGTTTAGAATGTCGTAAAAGTTCTGCCCCGCGTGCTTGTTGAGAAGCTTTGAAAGGTGCCACTGGGATACGTAGCAGCGCTCCGCCACCTCCGCAAGGCTCAGCTTTTCGCTGAAATGCTCCTCCATGTAACCGAGCGCGCATCGCACCACGAAGCTATTGGCGCTTTGCGAGGCGCTCTCCTCGGGCTTTTCTTCTTCCTTTACGCCAAGCTTGGTTACGATGCTTTCAAGCGCCTCCTCGATCTCGTCCATTTTGGAGGGCTTTAAAAGAAACCTGCTTACACCGAGGCGTATCGCCTGCTGCGCATACGAAAAATCGCTATAACCGGTAAGCACCACCACGCTCATTTCGGGGAACTCGCTCCTTAACCCCGCAAGCATGGCAAGCCCGTCGCCGTTTGGCATTTTGATGTCCGTAAAAAGCACATCCGGCTGATGCGCGCGGATGGCGCGTGCACCGCTCTCGCCGTCGTTGGCGACAGCAACGACCTCGCAACCGTAACGCGACCAAGGGACGACCTTTTTGAGGCCCTCCACAATGATCTCCTCATCGTCTACCAGCACAACCTTAAGCGGCATTCTTTCCCCCGTTTATTGTTCCGCCAACGATGTTTGCATGTCGCGCAAGGTTTCATTGGCGGAGCAATGGCTCATCCTTTTACCGCGCCCATGGTAAGGCCCTTGATGATGTTTTTCTGTAAGAACACATATACCACAAGAACGGGGACCACCACAAGTACCACACCCGCGGCCATAAGCCCATAGTTCACGCCCGCCTGAGAGCTTATCTCATTGAGCAAAAGCGTAATGGTTCTTTCCTTGGGGAGGCGCAGAAAGAACATTTGCGTAAAAAGATCGTTGTATGACCACAAAAAGGTGAAAATCGCCACCGTGGCAAACGAGGGCTTTGCGACCGGCATGATAATTTTAAAATAAATCTGGAACACGCTGCAGCCGTCTAGATAGGCAGCCTCCTCAAGCTCCACGGGAAGCGAACGGATAAAGCCCATCAAAACAATAATCGCAAACGATAGATTGCCCGCGATTTGCGGCAGCATGACCGCAATGAGCGATAGCGTTGTGTTGCCGGTGCCGGCAAGCCCCCACGCCGCTTCCATGCGGTAAACGGGGATGATGGTTGCAAACACTGGGAACATCATGCTTGCGATGATGAGCGAATACAGTACCTTCTTCCCTTTAAAATTATACCGCACAAGCCCGTAGGCCGCAAAGCCCGCAAGAACGATTACAACCAGCGTGACCACTGTGGAAATGACAAAGCTGTTTTTGTAAGCCGTTCCCACCAAAAAGCGGTCGAAGGCAAGCCGAAAATTATCGAGCGTAAAATCCGCACTGCCCGGCCAGGGGATGGAGAAGGAATCCGAGCGGATCTTCCCTTTCAAACGAAAGGAGTTGATGATTACCCAGAGAAACGGGTAAATGGTGGTGAGCGCCCATACGCTAAGTGCACCGTAGGTGAAAACTTTCGAGGCGCTTACGCGCTTTTTCTTGTTTTTTCTGCCGCCTTTCATACCCTTTCCCCCTCTCAATAATCCTTTTCCTTAAAGATGGTGTTTGAGATGCGGGAAATCACAACGCCCAGCACCACGATGATTACGGCGATGGTAGAACCGTAGTCCACATCGCTTCTGATAAAGGTTTGGTTGTACATGTATGTGCCTGTAAGCCACGACTGATCCATGGGGATGCCCGAGCCGAACATTACCCACGGCAGGTCAAACACCTTCAAGGCGCCCGTAATGGCAAGCACAAGGCAGGTGCACAGCACGTTTCTCAAAAGGGGCAGCGTGATGAAGCGCGTACGTTTGAGCCCCGCTGCGCCGTCAATCTCGGCCGCCTCGTAAATTTCAGAGGAAATGTTGTTGAGCCCCGTAACGATGATGACGAAATAAAAACCGACGTACTGCCACATAACGGGGATGAGCATCGTGATAAAGTAATGATCCTCGTCCTTCCAGTCGATGAACTGCGTCACCTCAAAAAACTTCTGGGCGATCTGGTTGATCATGCCGCCGTTGTAAAGGAAGATGAGGTTGAAAAGAAGGCCCAGCG
Source organism: Bacillota bacterium (assembly GCA_023416895.1). Classification (GTDB taxonomy): domain Bacteria; phylum Bacillota; class Clostridia; order Christensenellales; family CAG-138; genus UBA7707. Next base: position 3,501 of record JAEZGQ010000213.1, read on the forward strand.
CCGTGGCGCTGATGACGATGGGGAAAAAGTAAACCGTGCGGAAAAACTGCGAGCCGCGCCCGATTCTGTCGACCAAAAGCGCAAGTACAAGCGCGATGCCTACCTGAAACACGATCGTGCAAAGCATCATCAAAAGCGTGTTCTTGAGTGCTGTAACGATGTTGGGGTCTTGGAAAAGCTTTACGTAGTTTTCATACCACGGGGTGTTCAACCCTTCCGCCGCCGTGCCGAGGCCGCTGATTTTTGAAAAGCTGTTCACGATGTTGACGACGAACGGATAATACAAAAACAGCGTCATAAACGCGAAAGCGGGTATGAGGAAAAATAAGAGCGGCGTCTTTTTTTTATAGATCGTGGAAGTCGTCATAGCCATACCACCAGTTCGTCATGAAGTCGTCCGCGGCTCGCGGCAGGGTTTTTAAAACGGCTGTTGTTTTGACGAAGGGCCGTCCGGGCTGACCGGACGGCCCTTGCGCCGTAATAAGGAGGTTCTTTGAAATTACTTCGTAAGCATGGATGCGAGGGCATCCTGCGCGGTCATGCCGCCAGTGACGATGTCTTTGATATGGCCAAACAAATCGCCACGGGCTTCAGGGGTGAGACCATCCTGTACGGCGCTCACAAAGCCGGTTACGCCAGTGTTCATTTGGATGGCGGCCAAAGTCAGGGAGTCGGCATCGGTAGGAGCAGTGGCGCCGTTCTTCAGAGCGGTCACGGCGGTGGCACCAAAGGTGGATACGATGTCGTCGGCGGTCATCATTTCAACGAACTTCACAGCAGCTTCGCGCTTCGCGGGATCATCCCACGCCTTGCGGGTGATGTAGTAGCCCATAGACATGCCGCTGATCACTTCGGTGGCAACGCGCTCGCCCTTGCCGGGTACGTAGGTAACGGTGTAATCATCAAGATGGTCGGCGGCGTTCTCTTTGAAGAAGCCAACCTTCCAGCTGCCGTCGATGAGGAACGCGGCGGTGCCGTCGATCATCAGCTGACAGGTTTCCGCATCGGTGGCGGTGAGGGTATTGGCGGGCAGGTAGCCTTTGGTGTAAAGCTCGGTGATGTCGGCAAGGCCGGCAGCCCACTTCTGCGCCACGGCGTCATCGGCAGCGGCGGGGATCTCAAGATGGTTCGCGATGCTACCGTTGTTCAAAACGGAATACTCAAACCAGTAATGCGGCACTTCCTGCAGTGAAACGGCAACGGGCGTAAAGCCTGCGGCCTTGATCTTTTCGCAGTCGGCCAGGAACTGATCCCAGGTGTAGTCCGCACCGGGCACGGCAACACCGGCGGCCTCAAGTACAGCCTTGTTCACGAACAGGCCTTCCCAGTAGCCGTTCACGGGCACGCAGTATTGCTTGCCATCGGCCGGGGAAGCGGGAAGCATGGACTCCTTCATGTTGGAGGCATAATCAGGATATTCCGCACGGATCTCCTCAAGGGAGACGAGCTTGTTGCCTTCGATGAGGGCGTTGGCGTCCACACCGCTGAAGTAGAACAGAACATCGGGTTCGGTGCCGGTTTCAAAGTCGGTCATGACTTTGGCCCTCCACTCCTCGTTGGAGGTGGCGGAAGCATCGAGCACGGTGTTGCCGGTGGCGGCTTCATAAGCGGCGATACCGGCTTCGTAGTTGACGCGGTTGCCGTCGTCTCCGCCGTAAGAGGTTACGACATTGAGCTCAACGGGGGCAGCAGGGGCTTCCGAAACGGGCGCTTCGGCAGCAGGCGTTTCTGTGGCGGGAGCAACGGTGGGCTCGCCTTCGGCAGCGGGCGCCGCACATGCCACAAACGCGCTCAGGCACATCATGGCAACCAGAAGCAGGGTGATGATCTTCTTCATGAACATTTCCTCCGTACTGATTTTTTAGCGGATTTTTGGCCGTACAAAACCGT
>JAEZGQ010000235.1 GCA_023416895.1 Bacillota bacterium
CCCAACCGCCGTGCATACCCCGATTTGAGCCGTATGAGTTTTTCGCAAAAGCAGCAGGTCATCCAAAACAACCCCGATTACGGTGTAATCGTATGCCGCTGCGAGGGCGTGAGCAAGGGCGAGATCATCGACGCCATCCGCTCCCCCGTTCCCGCGCTGTCGCTCGACGCAATCAAGCGTCGCGTGCGCCCCGGCATGGGGCGCTGTCAGGGAGGCTTTTGCTCGCCTTCCGTAACCAAGCTCATCGCACAGTATGGCGGGGTTAAAATCACAGATGTTACGAAAAAGGGCGTAGGCTCGGCTCTCCTTGTTGAAAAAACGCACAAGGGGGAGCAGCCATGAGCGACAACCTTTATGATGTGATTGTTCTCGGGGCAGGCCCTGCCGGACTTGCCGCAGCGTCGGCTGCACGCGAAAAAGGCGCAAGCGTGCTCGTGATAGAGCGTGAACAAAAGGCGGGAGGCATTCTCAAGCAATGCATCCACGACGGTTTTGGGCTTTTGCACTTCGGCGAGCGGCTCACCGGCCCCGAATACGCGCTTAAATGCCTCGATCAGGCACAAAATGCGGGCGCGAAATTCCTTTTTTCCGCCTTTGTGTGTGCCGCAAAAAAAGAAGAAAGCGGCTTTTCTTTGGATATCCAAACCCAAGGCGGCATGCAACGGGTATTCTGCAAAACCCTTGTCCTCGCCTGCGGCTGCCGCGAACGCACCGCAAAACAGGTATCCATCCACGGTGACAGGCCCGCGGGCGTTATGACCGCCGGCACGGCGCAGTATTTCGTGAACGTAATGGGCTGTTTGCCAACAAAAAGCTGTGTAATCTTAGGCAGCGGCGACATCGGCCTTATCATGGCGCGTAGGCTAACGCTCGAGGGTGCGAAAGTGCTTGGCGTATACGAGGCAAAAAGCGAGCCGAGCGGGCTTGCCCGAAACATCGCCCAATGCCTTAACGATTTTTCCATTCCCCTACACCTTTCCTCCACCGTAACGCGCGTGTTCGGTAGCGAACGCGTAGAGGGCGTTGAGGTTTGCCTTGTGGACGAGAACATGCACCCCATCGAGGGCAGTGAGCAGCGCATTGACTGCGACGCGCTCATTTTGTCCGTCGGGCTGATCCCGGAAAATGAAATTGCAGAAAGCCTGGGGGTAGAAATTGACCCCGCCACCAAAGGGCCGTTTGTAGACCAGAATTTTATGACAAGCGTTCCTGGGGTGTTTTGCTGCGGCAACGCGCTTGCGGTACACGACCTTGTGGATTATGTATCAGAAGGCGCTGCCAAAGCGGGCGCAGCCGCCGCACTTTACGATGCGACGCACAACCGTACGTTGACGCCGCTTGCTTATCAAAAAGAGGACTTTTTGTGCGTCGTACCGCAGTTTACGGACGAATCCTCACTAGGCAATGTGATGCTTGCGTTGAGAAGCCGCCATGACGTAAAAAATGCGTCGGTCGAGCTTGTGTTTCAGAACGGCGCAGCAAAAACCTACCGTTTCCAAAGGCTGTCTCCCGCTGAAATGGCAGTAATCCATGTGGATGCAAAAGAAAACGGTGTTGTACAATCGGTTCATTTGGAGGTGCGAACATGAAGGAAATGACCTGTATCGTATGCCCCAACGGTTGCAAGCTGAGCGTTACGCAAACGGAAAGCAGCATTGCGGTTTCCGGCGCGCAATGCAAGCGCGGCGTAGCGTTTGCAAAGACGGAGATCAACAACCCCACCCGAAGTCTCACAACAACCGTGGCGACTGCGTTTGCCGACACACCGCGCCTTAGCGTAAAAACCATGGGAGAAATTGAAAAAGACCGTATGTTTGAGGCGATGCGCATCATCAACGGTGTGCTTGTTGCGCGGCATGTGACGGCGGGCGAAACCATCCTTTCCGATGTATGCGGCGCGCGGCTCGTGGCAACCAGCAACCTTTAAACAAACAAGGGAGGAAAACGGCATGGCGAAAAAGACGCAGGAATTTACCCCCGCATGGTATCACGAGGTTGCGCCCGAGGATACCTACCGCGCCATTTTGAAATGGGGCGACCCGAACACCTTTAAGGCGCCTAAAAAAGGGCTTTACAGGCTTATGAAGGAAAACTTCGGCCTGACGGACGACGATTTTAAAACCAAGTATAAGACCGGCCTTGAAAAAGTAAAGCTCAACATCCCCCCTAAGCTTTCCCCCACGCAAATAAGCGTTTTTGAGGAGATCGTAGGATCGGGAAACGTGAAGCTCGACGAGCTGACGCGCCTCAAAACAGCCTATGGCAAAACGATGCTCGACGCTATGCGCCTTCGCGAAGGAATTGCAGAAAACCTTCCGGACGCTGTTTTATACCCGCGCAACAAAGAGGAGATTGAAAAGATCGTCGCTTACTGCAACGAGCAGTTGATCCCCCTTTATGTATACGGCGGCGGTTCGTCTGTAACGCGCGGGGTGGAATGTGTAAAAGGCGGCGTGCAACTCGATTTGCGGCAGCATTTCAATAAGGTGATTTCCTTCAGCGAGCGGATGCAAACCATCACGGTGGAATCCGGCATGAGCGGGCCGCAGCTTGAGCATGTGCTCAACAACGCGGTAAAGGAATTCGGCGCTTCACGCGCGTACACCTGCGGACATTTCCCGCAAAGCTTCGAATACTCCTGCGTGGGTGGCTGGGTGGTAACGCGGGGCGCGGGCCAAAACTCAAGCTATTACGGCAAAATTGAGGACATTGTTTTAAGTCAGGAATACGCCACCCCCGTCGGCATCATCAAAAGTGACATGTACCCCGCCAACGCCACCGGCCCCTCCATCGATGAGATCATGATGGGCAGTGAAGGTGCTTTTGGCGTACTGACGCACGTTACGCTTCGTGTTTTCAAATACATGCCTGAAAACCGTTGCCGCTTCAGCTTTGTGTTCAAAAACTGGGAAGACGGCGTAAACGCCGCGCGCGAGGTGATGCAGGGCGAGTTTGGCTTCCCCTCCGTGTTCCGTCTTTCCGACCCCGAGGAAACCTCCGTTGCCATGCATCTTTACGGCGTTGCGGATACACCGCTCGACACGCTCATGAAGCTTGGCGGCTACAAGGACGGCGAACGCTGCCTAATGCTCGGTTTTACCGAGGGTGAAAAGCATTTTTCTAAAAACGTGTTCCGCCAAATCAAAAAGATCTGCCGCAAGTATCACGCCATGTACACGACTGGCATCGTTTGCAAAAGCTGGGAACACGGTAGGTTTACCGACCCCTACCTTCGCGAGGATATGGGCGATTTCGGATTGATGATGGATACGCTCGAATGCTCCGTCAACTGGGATAATTTTATGGAGGTGTATGAGGGCGTTCGCATGGAATGCAAAAGCCGGGAGCATACCATCCATATGACGCACATGTCGCACTTTTACCCGCAGGGCGTCAATTTGTACTTCATCTTCATCGCAAAGATCGATGAAATTCCCGAATACCTTGCTTATCAGGGGATGATCCTCGACAACATTCAGCGTTACGGCGCGGCTATGAGCCACCATCACGGCATCGGGAAGATGACCGCACCATGGCTTGAAGCGCAAATCGGACGCAATGAAATGGAACTTTACCGCACGCTTAAGCGGCATTTTGACCCCAACAACATCATGAACCCCGGTGGCACGCTTGCGCTCGATTTGCTGGAGGAGGAAAAGCGGGATTGCACGCGCACTCAAGAACCTAACTTTTAAAAATTCCGCAAAAAGCCGCGCAATGCTTTGCAACGCGCGGCTTTTATGTTTTTAACGCTTTAAAATTAAAACATTGCATCGATTTTAATAAGCATGGTGAAACTTCCTTCCCGCTGCAATTGACATAAAATGGAAAAACAATTATTATTTTCGTAGAATGATTCTCATTATAAAAACGTATTGGATGAAAAAATATGGCTAGAAAAAAGGGGCCGCATGTTCAGCATGCGTATCAGTACATCAAAGACAAAATCCTTACGTTTGAATTCTGCCCAGGAACCGTGCTTTCGGACAATATGCTCTCGCAGCAGCTTTCCATGAGCCGCTCCCCCGTGCGCGAAGCGTTTATGCTTTTGCTTGCGGATGGGCTTTTGGAAATAAAAAATAGCCGCGTACAGGTTTCGCCCATTACCGTGGAAGATATTGTGGAGATTTGCGAAGTAAGAATTTCCGTAAGCACTGCCGCGGTGAACAGCATCATGAACCGCGGCATGCTTATGCGTTCTGAAAAGGAGCGGATTGCCGACCTTTATAAAAAGCTAAGCCAGGCAGATGACCTTTTTCAAAGCTACAAATATGACGATCTGTTCCACGCCGCAATCATAAAAATGGCGGGCAACAGACGGCTTCTTGAAATTTCCGAGCAGATGCGCCTACAGATTGCACGCGCGCGCTGGCTCAATTCCGTGCTGCCGGAGCGCCGCGCGGAAGCAAACAAGGAGCATGCAGCCATCTACAACGCGCTTATAAACGGCAACCGCGAAGCCTGCATCGAAGCGATCAACGCACACTTTAAAAACAGCGCGGAAAATTATGCGCGCGTGCTTCAAAACCCGCGCTTTACGCCGCAGTTCAAGCTCGCGTTCGTTTCCATGAGCATGACCGACGAGCAATAATGTTTTTATTAAAATAGCAAAACCGCGGCCGCCTCCCCATTTAGGTCGATGGCCGCGGTTTGTTGTGTTTTTTAGATCAAGCCATTTCCCTTGAGCGCTCCGACTACCCCGCTCAAGCGTTTGCCTTGCACCCTTACATAAGGTATAATTTCATTTATGAATGCTTTAGAATGCTTTGTTTTTTGCGCTTTTGGCGCAAAAGCGCGCGGGAGGAATCATGAGCGAAAGCGGCATCCGTAAATTTGAAAAAATCGCGCCGCTTCTTGGCTGCCCGCTCTGCGGCAACGCGCTTGCGCCTCAAAGCGGCGCAAGCCTTGTTTGCATAAAGGGACATTGCTTTGATGTTGCCAAAAAAGGCTATGTAAATTTTGCGCCGCAAAAAAAACACCGCATGTACGAAGCTGCGCTTTTTGAAAGCCGGCAAAGGGCGTTTCTCGCGGGCTTTTACGAAACGCCTCTTCAGGCGCTTTGCGAAGTTGCTGCACGGCACATCGGCACCACTGCTCCCGTGCTTGTGGACGCGGGCTGCGGCGAGGGCTATTATGCACTCGGCATCCGTCGGTTTTTCGGAGAAGAAGCGGAAGTTTTCGGCCTCGACATTGAAAAAGACGCCATTCACCTTGCAGCGCGTGGCGGCAACGACGTGAAGTGGCTGGTGGCCGATCTTTCCCGCATACCGCTTAAGGACGGCTGCGTGGACGCTGTATTCAACATATTTTCGCCCGCAAACTACGCTGAGTTTCGCCGCGTTTTAAAGCAAAACGGCATCGTTGTAAAGGCCGTTCCCGGCGAGCATTACCTAACAGAAATAAGGCAAGCCGCGGCCGAGCAGCTCAAAAGCAGCGCCTACTCCCCCGCGCGCGTGGCGGATCATTTCGAGGGCTATCTGAGCACAGTGGAGCGCGTGCGCGTAAAAAACACCTTTCCCCTAACGCGTGAACAGCTTTTTGACTTTCTTACCCTTACACCGATGATGTTCGGTGTAGACAAGGCGAAGCTCAAGACCGAAGACATTCACGAAATCACCATCGATGTTGAGATTCTTATTGGTGTCTACCGTGGCTAAGGTGTTTATTTTTCCGCAAAGTCACTGAAAAAAGAATATATTCTTTCAAAACGGGGTTTTCTGCCCGCCGCTGTGTTGCATTTTCCCCTACAGGTGGGTAGAATACTAAAAACACCAAACTGGAGACCATTAAAATGTTGCAAAACCGCGTTTCTATGTGCAGCGCTTCCCATTATGCCTACGCTTATTCGCATAGGCTTGGGTTGCTGTTGCCGAAAGCGCGCTGACGTTTCACGGCAAGGCGGCTCGAGCCTATCGCTCGAGCCGCCTTTTTTATTTTCCCAAAACATTAAAACAAGGAGGCAATTATGGAAGCACGCGAGGTATTCGACATCATCCGGCGGGATGCAGTGGACATCGTATCGGAAGAGGCGTTTTTTAAAAAGCTTACGAGCGGTAAAAAGCTCAGCGTAAAACTTGGCGCGGACCCCACAAGGCCCGATCTTCACCTTGGGCATTCGGTAGTGCTGCGTAAACTTCGGCTTTTGCAGCGGCTTGGCCATGAGGTGATCTTTGTGATCGGTGATTTTACCGCCATGATCGGCGACCCCTCGGGCAAGAGCAAAACGCGCCCGCCGCTGAGCTTTGAACAAACACGCGAGAACGGAAAAACATACTTCGAGCAAGTCACAAAAATACTCGACCCGCAGCATACGCGCATCGTCTACAATTCGGACTGGCTCAAAGTATTACGCTTTGAAGACGTATTGAAGCTTGCGGGCAAATTCACCCTCGCGCAGATTCTCGAGCGCAACGATTTTTCCTCGCGCTACAAAGAAGGCTCCCCCATCGGGCTTCACGAGCTTTTTTACCCGCTCATGCAGGGGTATGACTCGGTCGCCCTCCATGCGGACATAGAGATTGGCGGGAGCGACCAAACCTTCAATTTGCTCGTCGGCCGCTCGCTTCAGCGCGATTACGGGCAGGAAGCGCAGGATGTCATTACCTTCCCTCTGTTGATCGGCTTAGATGGTACGGAAAAAATGAGCAAGTCGCTCAACAACTACATTGGGCTTAGCGAGCCCGCCGCGGACATGTATCAAAAGTGCATGCGCGTTCCCGATGCACTCCTTACCGATTACTTTCGCCTTACGACCGACCTTGTACCCTCCGATTACGCCTCGCTCATGGAAAGCGACATGCCCGCGGCACACGCGCTTTATGCAGATACCATCGCAACCATGTACTGCGGTAAGGAGGAGTCGCTTCAAGCAAAAGCGCGCTACCTTAGCGTAGCGGCGGGCGAAGCGCCCGAAGTCATGGAAGAGGTCGTTCTTAACGAACGCCCCAGAAATATTGCGGAGCTTGTAAGACTCTCAGGGCTTGCCGCCTCCAACTCCGAGGCGCGAAGGCTCATTGCAGGGAAAGGTATCCGCCTCGACGGCGCGCTTTTGGAAATGCCCGACGCACCTGTTCCCGAAGGAACTTCCTTTGTGCTCAAGCGGGGCAAAAACCGTTTTGTGCGCGTGCTCATGAAGGGATAAAAGGTATACTTTTGGGTTTTGCTGCGGCGCTTTCTATAGGAAAAGACGTAACGTCCCGCAAAACTTGCAAACAGGCCGCGTTTCCATTATAATCAGCATGGCGCGCGAAAGCCGCCAAAAGGAGCCGTTGTTGCTTTGAAAACCAGTGATTTTTACTATGACCTTCCGCAGGAGCTGATCGCGCAGACACCGCTTGAAGACCGAAGCGCCTCGCGCCTTTTGATATACTCCAAGCGGGAGAAAGCCATAAAAGACCTTGTGTTTACCGATATACTGGGTTATCTTCGCGCAGGTGACGTGCTCGTGCGAAATGTGACCCGCGTAATCCCCGCCCGCCTTCATGGCGTGCGCGAGGATACCGGCGGGGTCATGGAATTTCTGCTTCTCAAGCGCATCGATCAAACGCGCTGGGAAGCCCTAGTCCGCCCGGGCAAGCGCGCAAAAAAGGGCCTTGTTTACCGGATCAACGACGAGCTGAGCGCGCGCATTCTCGAGGAAACCGAGGGCGGCGGGCGCATTGTGGAAATGTTGTTTGACGGCGTTTTTGAAGAGGTGCTTGACCGTGCAGGTGAAATGCCCCTGCCGCCGTACATCACCGAGCGCCTTACAGATGCACAGCGTTACCAAACGGTGTACGCGCGCGAACGCGGCTCCGCTGCCGCGCCGACAGCCGGGCTCCATTTTACCGACGCGCTTTTAAAGCAAATTGCGGCACTAGGCGTACAGACGGTGGATGTGCTACTGCATGTTGGGCTTGGCACCTTCCGCCCGGTTTCGGCGGAAAATGTGGAAGAGCACCACATGCACGAGGAATATTTTGAGGTGAGCGCCGATGCCGCAAGCACCATCAACGCGGCGCGCGCCGCGGGCGGGCGCGTGTTTTGCGTAGGCACCACCTCCTGCCGCACGCTCGAAAGCGTAACCGACGACAGCGGCATCGTCCACGCAAAAAGCGGCTGGACGGGTATTTTCATTACCCCCGGATACCGCTTTAAGGCGGTAGACGCGCTAATCACCAACTTCCATCTGCCCGAATCCACACTTTTGATGCTCGTGAGCGCGCTTTGCAGCCGCGAGGAAATGCTTGAAGTATACGCGCATGCTGTGAAGGAACGTTACCGTTTCTTCTCCTTCGGCGATGCGATGCTTATTTTATAGAACACGGAGAAGCGAATGAAACCGTTTCGTTTTGAAGTCATCCACACCTGCAAGCAGTCGGGTGCGCGCCTCGGGCGGCTCTATACGCCGCACGGCGTGGTTGAAACCCCCTGCTATATGCCCGTTGGCACACAAGCAACCGTAAAGGCCATGACCCCGCGCGACTTAAAGGACGCGGGCGCATCCATCATTCTCGCAAACACCTACCACCTGTTCGAGCGCCCCGGGCACGAGCTTGTTCGCGAAGCGGGCGGGCTTCATAGCTTTATGCGCTGGGACAGGCCCATTCTCACAGATTCGGGCGGTTTTCAGGTATTCAGCCTTTCGGCTGCCAACAAAATTCACGAAAACGGCGTAGAGTTCCGCTCACTTCTCGATGGACGTAGGCATTTTTTCACTCCCGAAAGCGTGATGGAGGTTGAACAGGCGCTTGGGGCGGACATTGCCATGGCATTTGACGAATGTGCCCCCTACCCCTGCGACGAAGCCTATGCACGCGCTGCCATGCAGCGCACACACCGCTGGGCGGTACGCTGTAAACAGGCGCATACGCGCGAGGATCAGGCGCTTTTCTGCATTGTGCAGGGCGGCACGTACAAGCACTTGCGCGTCGAAAGCGCAAAGTTCATGACCGACCTCGACTGTATCGGCTACGGCATCGGCGGGCTTTCCGTGGGCGAACCGAAGCCGTTGATGTACGAAATGCTCGAAGAGTTGATGCCGCATATGCCCAAGGATAAGCCCCGCTACCTCATGGGCGTTGGCAGCCCCGACTGCCTTGTTGAGGGCGTGCTCCGCGGGGTAGACATGTTCGACTGCGTGCTCCAAACACGCATCGCGAGAAACGGCCTTGCCCTTACCTCATACGGCAAACGCATGTTAAGAAACGCTCAATTTGAGCGCGATTTTTCGCCCATTGAGGAAAATTGCGACTGTTACGCCTGCCAAAACGGCTTTACGCGCGCCTACATCCGCCACCTTGTAAAAGCGAAGGAAATTTTGGCTGCGCAGCTTATCACCATGCACAACCTCCGCTTCTCTATCAGGCTTATGGAGCGCGTGCGCGAGGCTATTTTAAACGACAGGCTGCTTGATTTGCGCCGCGAGCTTATGGAGCAGGGCGCTTACAATTATTGATATGGAAGTCATGGTATTTAAAAACCTGAGCGAAGCGGACACCGAACGCCTCGGAAAGAAGCTTTCTAAAACGCTGTTCCCGGGCGCGTTTCTCGCGCTGTACGGCGACCTTGGCGCGGGAAAAACCGCGTTTACGCGCGCCTTAGCAACCGAGCTTGGCGTAGAGGACGTAATGAGCCCCACCTTCACCATCGTGCGCGAGCACGAAACGAAAAGCGGCATGAAGCTTTTCCACTTCGACGCATACCGTTTGAGCGGTGCGGACGAGCTTTACCAAATCGGCTTTGACGATTACCTTGCCCAAAACGGAATAATCGCCATGGAATGGTGCGAAAACGTGCCCGAGTCGCTTCCCGCCGAACGGCTCGAAATTCATATTTGGGGAAGCGGCGGTGAACCGCGCACCATCGAATTTGTGCCGTACGGCGCGCGACATGAAGCCATGCTGGAGGGGTTGAAATTATGATGCTTTTGAGCGTTTCCACCTCGGGAAGCGTCGCCTCGGCGGCGCTCATGAAAGACGGAGCACTTCTCGCGCTTGTCAAAAACGAATCCGGTCTTACCCATTCCGAAACCATTTTGCCGCTTTGCGAAGCGCTTTTTGCAAAATTCAACCTTACTGCGGATGAAATCGACGCGTATGCCGTGGACGTTGGCCCCGGCTCGTTTACGGGTGTGCGCATCGGCGTATGCGCCGTGAACGCCATGGCCGCGGCAACACAAAAGCAGGTATTCGGCGTTTGCGCGCTAGACGGGCTGTATGAAAGCGCAAGAAATCACACGGGCGTTTGCTCGCTCATCGACGCAAAAGCAGGTAAGGTATACGCCGCACATTACGAAAACGAAGCAATTCTTCTTCCGCCAACCGCAACCACCATCAAC
>JAEZGQ010000109.1 GCA_023416895.1 Bacillota bacterium
ATGTACCTGAAATAATGCGTACCTCTGCACCATCGCCGCGCACGAGCGGCACAGTTTCCGCGCGGATGTCGCGGTATTGCGGCTCAGTCATTTTATCGGCCTTGGGAAGGTTGAGCCAAAGCTGAACGCCAAGCATCCGCTGCGCGCTCTGCGGCATTTCCTGATGCAAAATGCCCTTGCCGGCGGTCATCCATTGGCAGCAGCCATCCAAAATCGCGCCTTTGTTGCCGAGGCTGTCACCGTGCTCAATGTTGCCTTGAATCAAATAGGTTACCGTTTCAATGCCGCGGTGCGGGTGCCAAGGGAAGCCCTTTACATAGTCCGCCGGGTCGTGCGAATCAAACGCGTCCAGCATCAAAAAAGGATCGAACTCTTTTACGGTCGAGTGGCCAATCACGCGCACGAGCTTTACGCCTGCGCCGTCGTACTGGGTGGAACCGGTTACGATTTCGCGAATTGTTCTTGGCATATGGCTGCTCCTTTTCTTTTTTCGATGATGTTACAGCGGTTATTTTCTCAATATTTTGTCTATGGTTTTGCCCTTCGCCAGTTCATCGATCAATTTGTCCAAATAGCGGATCTGCCGCATCATCTCGTCTTCTATTTCTTCCACGCGATGTCCGCAAATGACCCCTTTGATAAGCGAAGCGTTCGGATTTAAGCAGGGCGCTTGCCTAAAAAATGTTTCCATATCCACTTCGTTTATGATTTGTTGCTGCAAGGAATGCTCGTCATAGCCGGTCAGCCAAAAAATGATTTCGTTTACTTCTTCCGTTGTTCTTCCTTTTCTCTCCGCCTTTTGCAGATACAGCGGATAAACGCTTGAAAAGGGCATGGTGAAAATGCGCGGTTTCTCCATGTTTACGTCTCCTTTGCTTTTTATAGCAGCAGCAAACTTTATAAACGATCGGCAGCGTCAAACGGAAGCGCAAAGCTTGTTGATCTACCAATACATTACCATAAAAGGAGCGTCCTATCAAAAGCGGGAGAGAGGAAAGCGGCTTCTCTAAAATTCTTGCTCAATGCGACCCAGCGATTCGGCAATCCTCTTTTTTATGTCGGCAATGTCGCAGGAGAAGATGTCCACAGGAATTCGATCCTCCGTTTGATATTCTGTGCCGATCACTTGGCATCCAAACTTTCTATAAAAGCTGTTAGAAGAAGAAAAATGGAAGTTGTAAATCACAATTTGCTTTGCGCCCAACCTGTAAAAATCATCGAGAAGCGCCAGCAGCAACCTTAAGGACACGCCCTTTCCACGATGCTTAGGGTAAACCCACAAGCCGTTCAACTCAAAGCCGCTTTCCGGTGCATCCTTTGATTCTACAAAGCTTCCGAAAGCAACGCCCAGCATCTCGTCGCCATCGAAAGCTCCGTACAAAATGCGAACGTCGTTGTTTTGTTGCGCGGCACTCATCCACGCCGTCCAAAATGCAAATTCGCGCTCCGAATCCGGCTGAACATCGGACAATCCAGCCAATTCCTCCGGCCAGCATAACATTTTTAAGGAGATGGCCTGCGCCATGTCCGTATAACGCAGTTGCCGTATTGTTATCATTCGAATGCACCCCACGCAACACTTGATCAATCAGGTCCGGCACGGTTTTGAACGTTTGCTTTTACATACACCTATGGATTTCTCTATTCTACCTATCAACCAAATTACCTTTCATACACTCTTTTTAATTGTTTTAGATATTTTGCATTGGCCATATGGTTTTGCTGAGTGTATGGCATACGCGCCCAGATGGTTTCATCAAATGAATTCAGGTTGAACAGGTTATTCTAAGAAACGACAAAGAATCGAGGGCGATAGATGTGAATAGAGAATATCATAGAAGGCTTCAGGGGAAGGTGGATCAACTAAAAAACGCGAACCGACCGGAACCGATCCGTAGCGACGGTGCGGGTGCTGTTGACCTTGGCTCCCGTGATCTCGCCCGTGATAGTCAGAACCACGACATGCTCGTGCCACCGGTCACGGTCTGATTGACAACCTCCGCTTTTCGCTGTCAGATACAAACATGACACTCAAACCCGGCGGCTGGTCGCGCGAGATAACCAGCCGCGAACTGCCGGTATCCGATACATTTGCGTTGGTAGATATGAACCTCTCGCCAGGTGTTCGCGAAATGCATACCCATCAGCAGTCTGAATTCGGCTTCGTGCTTGTAGGCGGCGCGCGCAACTATCGACAGGGCGATGTCGGTTATGTGCCGATGGGCGGCTTTCATTATGTGCAAAACATCGGCCAGGAAAAGCTTGTGTTTCTGGAGTTCTTTCATAGCAATCATTTTTCCGATGTTTCCCTTGCACAGTGGGGGGCACTCACACCCGAAGAAGTGGTCAAAAGTTGTTTAAACCTACCCGACGAATTTCTGGACAAACTGCGTAAGGATAGCTGCCCTGTGGTCAAATATCCCGGGTTTGAATTTCCGCCCGCAAACCACACACCCCAGAATGTGCGCTATTTCTCAAATTTCGATTATATAAAGAAAGACGTTGTACCGGCTCAAGCGATGTAAATTGAGCAAAACGGCAAAAATCGTTGCCGTCTATCGGACCGCAACAAAAAAAGCATCCAAATGGATGCTTTTTTTGTTGGCGCGCCCTGAGAGATTCGAACTCCCGACCTTCTGGTCCGTAGCCAAACGCTCTATCCAGCTGAGCCAAGGGCGCAATTTTCGTGCTTTGTTATTGTAGCGCAGCAAACGGAAAATGTCAAGCGAAACGTTTGCTTTGATCACGAAAAAGTTGTTGATTTTTTCGCGGTGCTGGTGTATAGTATTTTTTGCTGTGGTGCGTGTTTTTAACTGCCATAAGCAGCGAAAAGAATATGGGGATATAGCTAAGCTGGTATAGCGCCGCGTTCGCAATGCGGAGGCCAGGGGTTCGAGCCCCCTTATCTCCACCAAGCAAAAAGAGCACCCGAAAGGGTGCTTTTT
>JAEZGQ010000123.1 GCA_023416895.1 Bacillota bacterium
CCCGCGGCAGTCGAAAGAAACGCCATCATGGGCTGCTGAAGGTCGGTCGGGAAGCCCGGATAGGGCAATGTTTTTAGGTTCACCGCGCGGGGACGGCTCTGCGAGGTGACGCGGATGAAAAATTCGCGCCCGTCGTCGCCCTCAATCACGCGCACGCCGCTTTCCATAAGCTTGGCGGAAATGGCCTCAAGGTGCGTGGGAATGACGTTGTTGATCACAACGTCGCCGCGCGTAGCAGCTGCTGCGATCATAAAGGTACCTGCTTCGATTTGGTCGGGAATGATGGCGTAGGTGCAGCCGTGAAGCTTCCGGCCACCCGCGATACGAATCACGTCCGTGCCCGCACCCCTCACCGAAGCGCCCATCATATTCAAAAAGTTCGCCACATCCACAACATGCGGCTCCTTGGCCGCGTTGTTGATGATGGTAACGCCCTCTGCGCCAACCGCAGCGAGCATGATGTTGATGGTTGCGCCAACGCTCACCACGTCGAGGTAAATTTCCGCACCCTTGAGCTTTGTCGCCTGCGCACGTACGACGCCGCCCTTGATAACGACCTCTGCGCCGAGCGCACGCATGCCCTTAATGTGCTGGTCGATGGGCCTTTGGCCGATGGAACAGCCGCCCGGCAGCGCGATCTCCGCGTAGCCGTAGCGCCCCAAAAGCGCGCCGAGCAAATAGTACGACGCGCGAAGAAGGCTAACCATTTCGAAGGTAACGCTGTGGGTGTTGATGCCCCGCGGGTCAATGCGCATCCCTTGGTCGGGCGTAAATTCCACGGTAGCTCCCATACGGATGAGGATCTGTTCGAGAATGCGAACATCCTCAATTGCGGGAAGGTTTTCGATCCGGCAGCTTTCCCCTGCCAGTATGGCTGCGGGAATGATGGCCAGTGCGGCGTTTTTTGCGCCGCTGATGGTAACAACGCCTTCCAGGCGGTTGCCGCCGTTGATGATAAAGTGCGACATCAGCGCTCTCCTAACGATGAAGTTTGGAACGGAAATTTATAGCGTGTTCGGTACCTTTAATGGCAACCGGAACAGCACGAGCAGGAACCCGAGCAGCCCTCCTTGGGCGAGCCGACGCACTTCCCTTCGTACGCACGCTCCGTTTCACCGCCGCAATCAGGGCAGCGAACCTCGTTTATCTTCGCCAAAGGTATCAATTCGTCGAACACCTTGGCGCACACCTTGCATTTAAATTTCAACAATGCCATTGCTGTCTTCCCGTAACTGTTGATTTTTGTATTGTATCATCCCGCGGCGCATTTGTACAGTTCTCACGCCCGCTGCCGGCCACTCGCCGGCCTCACGGCAAATAGTAACGCGGGTTATACGCAAAGCCGTCGATGCGAAGCTCGAAGTGGAGCCCGCCCTTCTCGCCATATTGCGGTGCTCCCGCGGTGGCAATCTGCTGCCCTTTTTCCACCTTGTCGTGAAGCGCCACGAGCGCGCTTTGAAGATGGGCGTACCGCGTCAAAAACCCGTTTCCGTGATCGACCTCCACCGTAAGCCCGTAGTTGCCGCGCACAAGCACGCTCACCACAACGCCTGCCTCTGCGGCATATACATAAGCGCCTTCGTCAATCTCGTAGTCGAGCCCGAAATGCATGGAGCCGTTTCTCCGCCCGAAGTTGGAAACTATCTCCCCTTCAACGGGTGCTGCAAAAGAAAGCCCTTCTGCGTCCTTTCCCTTTTTGCCCTCTCTCCTGCCCGGCTCACCGCTTTTTTGTGCGAGCGTTCCTACACGTATCACGCGGTTCTCGCTTTCGCGCGTCACGGTCTGCTCGCCAGTCTCCTTCTTTTTCTGTTCGCCGTTTTGGTATACGATGCGCGTAACTACGGCGCTTTCGCCCGTGCGCCCCATGCTTTCCACAACGCGAAGCCCCGCGAAAAGCGTTTCATCCTTTTTTGTTTCCTCTTCATAGGATATGCTGGCTGTGCTTTGGATGAGCAGCACCGTTTCTACCTTGAGCGGACGCCGCCCGTTGACAAGCGTTTCATAAAGCGCCTCGAGCGTGGTAAGCTCCGTGGCGTCGGGTGCGTCCTCCAACTCCACCTCGTCCAAAAAGGAGCTTGTAAGCTGCCCCTCTTCCACAATTATGGCCTCATAGTTCGCCTTGATGTCGTGCAAAAGCTCCTCGGCGGCCTCGCGGCTTGCAAGCACCCCCACGGTTTTACCGTTTACCACCACGGCGGTTTGCACAAAAACGGGCGTTGGCACAGCGGCTTCCCCGCCCTGCGCAGGCGTGGCGGAGGGCAGCGGCGCGAGCGTTTGCGCAGGCGTGGGGCTTACGGTGGGCGGCGTGATTTGAGCAAAATCGGTCGGCGCAGGCGTACTTCTTATTACGGCAACTTCGCTTGCTGCACGGTAAAGCGGTATTGCGGCAAGCAGCAGCAAAAACGCAAGCACAGCAAACAGAGAAAAGCGCGCATCGCCGCTTTTTTTCGGGCGCGGCTTCTCTTCTTGCGCTTCGCTTTTCTGCGGCGCTTGGCTCTCCACTTCATGCGTCTCGTTTGAAAAAACAGGCTTTTCCTTGGTTTCCTCAAACAGGTCTTGTGGTTGCGTGTGTTTCTCCATATGCTCCATTATACTTCACACCGTTGGATGCTTCAAGTTGGCACCCCTTTCAGCAAAATGTAAACAATTATAGATACGCTTCATTTTGTGGCCTTCTATCGCTCTGTTTTCTTGACAGCACGCTTCGAAACGAAGTACACTCGCAGTAAAAACCGGCGCATAGAACTTGTTCACGCGCGCCTGAAACGAGGTAATCGTTATGAAACACAAACCTTTCGCGCTTATGGCGCTTGCCTGCTGCGCGTTGCTCCTTTTTTCGGGCTGCGCCGCATGGTTTGAAGCGCCCGCGCCGACCGCAACCCCGACTCTGCCCACAGAAACGGCCTCCCCCGCTCCCGTAACCACACCCGTGAACCTTCTTACCTCCCCCGCACTCACCCCGTCGTCCGTTGAAAACGACGCCGCGCTTTCCGCCTATTTTTCAGAGAACTATAACCTTGGCTATGCCGAAGCCGCCTATGTTGATTTGACCCACGACGGCAACAACGAGCTAATCGTTGTGGAAATGCTCGGCGATGACCTTGAAACACCGCTTATGCTTTCCTCGGTGACGGACTCCATTTCCTTTTTATCAGGCCGTATGCGTGTATTTTCCGTGATCGATGGTGCCGTGAGCCAAATTTTTGAGCGTCAGAACCACTACGCGCACGTCGGCTGGATGCAGATTTACCTCTATACGGATGAAACGGGCGCGTACCTTTTTGACTACAACCCCTCTATGTTCCAAGGGTATGCGGATTACATCTACACCCTGTTCTCGCTCGACGCAAAGGGTGAGGCCGTGGTGAAGGACAGCAACTCCTTTACCTTTGTGAGTGAAGGCGACGGTTTTGTTTCCGCCGATGGCAGCGGCAAGGACGTTTCCGCGGATGTAGCGGCATTTGAGGCGCTGGCGCAGGCCTATGTTGAAAAATCGCAGCCTATGCTTGTTTACTTTGAAACACTGGACGGCCAAGTGCTGTTTGATTACCTCAACCGCGAAAATTACATGCACTCGTAAACGCAATTCCTTTGCTCCTGCAAAACGGCCCGCGGATGTTCCGCGGGCCGTTTTATAAACTCTTTTGTTTTTATACGCGCGCCTCCGTCGCAGGCTTCATCCTCTCAAGCAGCCGCCTTACCGAAGGCAAAAGCGCCACCAGCACGCACAAAAGCGTATCCGTGCCGATGGTGGAGCCGTTGTAGGCGATGGAGTAAAGCCACGCGCTTTGAAAGCCCGCTTCTATCGCGTAGGCAGAGAAGAAAATCACCCCGCTGAGCGTGGAGCACACGAAGCGGCCAAATCCCGCCACGGCAAGCCCGAGCGGGAGCTTTTTGGGGAACAACGCCGCAAGCCCCAGACAGGTGAAACCCAAGGTATAATCCAGCAGAAACTGCGCCCAATGCACCACATAAGCGCCCTGCACCACCTGCAAAAAGCTGTAAGCAAGCGCCGCGGTAAAGCCGTACACGGGGCCGAACACCGCCGCGTAGGCCGCCACCGGCAGCATGCTCAGAAGCGTAACCGTACCACCCATGGGCAGTTCAAAAAGCTTAAAATAGCTCAAAACAAACGAAAGGCTCAAACAGAGCGCCCCGTAGACGAGCGCGCGCACGTCGGTTTTTCTTTTTCCGACGCCGGACACGGCGCCTTCCTTCTTGTGTCGCGCGCGAAGCGCCAGAAGCACAAAAACAAATACGATCGCGGCCGCAATGCCCAAAACAAGGAGCAGCACGCCCTTCGCGTCGAGCGACGCGAGTTCCTCAAAAAGCTTGAACGTCATGGAAACCACCTCGATGTTTGATTTCAAACGAAAACCTCCGCCGCCAAATGGCCTGCGGAGGTAAAAGCGCGTTTCCGTTGCGTTTTGCTTTTCTCCCGCTTCCCTACGTCGGCATTATCCAGACAGGTTCCAAGGGTATTTCTCAGCCGGCGCAAATGCGCCAGCGCCCCCAGCGGATGGTTGTTCGGTTGTAAGAGCATTATAGGACGCACTTTGCCGCTTTGTCAAGCAAGGCAAAGCATAGCATACTTTCATATTTCTGTGCCTTTGAATGGTTTTCTCGGCACAAAACCGCAGGAACTTGAAAAAAAGTAGCGGTTTTGCTTGCATTTTTGTTGTGTTTTACGTTGCGCCGTTCTATAATAGCATGTTGTATTTTAGACTCGCGCGCCAATCCGGATACGGTTCGGCACGTTATATTTTAGGAAAAGGAACCGGTTTATGAACCAGAATTTACGAAACATCGCCATCATCGCGCACGTCGACCATGGCAAGACCACGCTTGTGGATCAACTCCTTCGCCAAAGCGGCGTGTTTCGCGCCAACGAGCAGGTACAGGAGCGCGTTATGGACTCCAACGACCTCGAGCGCGAGAGAGGCATTACTATTCTTTCAAAAAACACCGCCGTTACCTACAAGGGTACACGCATCAACATTGTAGATACCCCGGGCCATGCCGACTTTGGCGGCGAGGTGGAGCGCATTTTGCAAATGGTGGACGGCGTGCTTCTTCTTGTAGATGCGTTTGAGGGCTGCATGCCCCAGACGCGCTTTGTGCTGCGCAAGGCGCTTGAGCTCAAGAAGATACCCGTTGTGGTCGTGAACAAGGTGGATCGTTCCGATGCCCGCCCCATTGAAGTGGTGGATGAAACCCTCGAGCTTTTCATGGAGCTTGGCGCAACCGCGGAGCAGATCGACTTCCCCGTTGTATACGCCTCCGCACGCGACGGTTTTTCCGGCCTCGACCCGGAAAACCTCGGTACGGATATGACGGCGCTTTTTGACACCATCCTTTCAACCGTTCCCGCGCCGCAGGGCGACGAAACCGAGCCGCTCCAAATTTTGTTTTCCACCATCGATTATGACGATTACGTAGGCCGTATCGGCATAGGCCGTGTGGAGCGCGGCACCGCGCGCCGCAACCAAATCGTAACCATTTGCGGAAGCAACACGCGGCGTGACGTAAAACTTACGCGGTTGTATCGCTTTGAAGGCTTAAAGCGCGTGGAAGTGGAAGAAGCCGCCGCAGGCGAGATCATCGCCGTGGCCGGTATTTCGGACATCAGCATTGGCGAAACGGCATGCGACCCCTCCTGTGTTGAGCCGCTTCCGTTTGTGCACATCGACGAGCCCACCGTTTCCATGATGTTCATGGTAAACGACAGCCCCTTTGCAGGCCGCGAGGGCAAATACGTTACCTCCCGCAACCTGCGCGAGCGCCTTTTTAAAGAGGTGGAAACCAACGTCGCCATGCGTGTAGAAGAAACCGGCTCCACCGATATGTTCAAGGTAAGCGGCCGCGGCGAATTGCACCTTTCCATCCTCATTGAAACCATGCGCCGTCAGGAGTATGAATTTGCCGTTTCCCGCCCCAAGGTCATCATGAAAACCGACGCGGATGGCAAGCTTCTTGAGCCGATCGAAGAACTTACCGTGGATGTGCCGCAGGAATATGTGGGCGCGGTGATGTCAAACCTCGGCACGCGCAAGGCGGAGCTTCAAAACATGCTTTCCGAGGCAGAAGGCAGCTCGCGACTGATGTTTTTGATCCCCGCGCGCGGACTCATGGGCTACCGCAGCGAGCTTTTGACCGAAACACGCGGCAACGGTGTGATGAGCCACATCTTCCACGGCTACGAACCGTATAAGGGCGACATCATGGAGCGCACGCGCGGCTCGCTCGTCGCGAGCGAAACCGGAGAAACCTCTTCCTACGGCCTATTCAACACCCAGGAGCGCGGCTCGCTTTTCGTAGGCCCGGGCGTGCCGGTATACGAAGGCCAGGTCGTTGGCGAGTGCTCCCGCAACGAGGACATTGTGGTAAACGTGTGCAAAAAGAAGCACGTCACCAACATGCGCGCCTCCGGCTCCGACGAAGCTTTGCGCCTTACCCCGTACACGCTTTTGAGCCTTGAACAGTGCCTCGAGTTTATTGCGGACGACGAGCTTGTGGAAGTGACACCCAAGTCCATTCGCCTTCGCAAGCGCATTCTGCAAAAGGAATTCCGCATGAAGAAGCAGGCACGGGAATAAGCTTTGCCCCTACTTTCTCCAAAGAAAAAGGCAAAGAACCTTATGTTTAAAAAATGCGCTCCGTTGTTCGGAGCGCATTTTGCTATATTCAGAGAAAATCCTTACTT
>JAEZGQ010000094.1 GCA_023416895.1 Bacillota bacterium
TACGCGCGCAATTTTGTAATTTACGACGATTCCGACCAAATGAGCCTCATCGGCGACTGCCTTAAGCAGCTCGGCCTCAACGAGAAGGACCTTCCCAAGCGCGACGTCAAGAGCCATATCAGCGACGCGAAAAATAAGTCGCTCGAGCCGGAGCGGTACTTGGAGGAAAACCAATACCTCGACAAGTCCGTTTTGAAGATTTACAAGCTTTACGAAAAAAAGCTCAAGGACGCCAACGCGTTCGACTTTGATGACCTTATTCTTATGACGATTCGCCTGTTTGAAACCTGCCCTGACATTTTGCAGAAGTACCGCGAGCGCTTCCGCTACGTTTTGGTGGACGAGTATCAGGATACCAACCTTGCCCAGTACAGGCTTGTGGCGCTTCTTTGCCGTGAACACAAAAACATTTGCGTGGTGGGCGACGACGACCAGAGCATTTACGGCTGGCGCGGGGCGGATATCAGAAACATTCTGGGCTTTGAGAAGGATTTTGAAGGCACGCGCGTGATTCGCCTTGAGCAGAACTACCGCTCTACAAGCGCCATCCTCAACGCGGCGAACGCCGTCATTGAAAACAACATGGGCCGTAAGCGCAAAAAGCTGTGGACCGAAAAAGAAGGCGGCGAAAAAACCGAGGTTTATACCGCTGCCGATGAGCGCGACGAAGCGCGCTTTATCTGCCAGAAAATACTCGACGGCGCGCGCGAGGGAAGAAGCTACGCGGATTTTGGCATCCTCTACCGCATGAACGCGCAAAGCCGCGTCATCGAGGGCACGCTTTCCAACTTCGGCATTCCTTACCGCGTGTACGGTGGCCAGCGCTTTTATGAGCGCAAGGAAATCAAAGACATCATGGCCTATTTGAGGCTGATTTACAACCCGAGCGACGATGTGGCGCTTACGCGCATCATCAACATCCCGCGTCGCGGCATCGGCGATACGACGGTTGCGGAGCTCAACCGCACCGCGCAGGAAAAGGGTGTTTCCATGCTCATCGCCGCCATGCAGGGCGAAGAGGCGGGGCTTAACGCGCGCGTCGCGGCAAAGTTAAAACCCTTTGCCGACAGCGTAGGGGAATTTATCGCCCAACAAATGCTCATGCCGCTTTCCGAGTTTGTAGCATGGCTTGTAAACGCGCTCGAATACGAGCAGTATTTGGCCACGGATGACAAAAAGACCGACATCGAATCCCGCATGGAAAACATCCGCGAGCTTGTGGGCAACATAAAGGAAATCGAACGCGATCTGCCTGAGGGCGAAAGCGCGCTTGCCTCGTTTTTGGAAAACGTGGCGCTCGTTGCGGACATCGACGCGATGGATGGCGAAAGCCGAACCGTTGCGCTTATGACGCTTCACAGCGCCAAAGGCCTTGAGTTTCCGGTGGTGTTTCTCGCGGGCATGGAGGAAAATATCTTTCCCACCTCGCGTGCGCGAAACAGCCTTGCCGAATCCGCCATGGAGGAGGAGCGGAGGCTTTGCTATGTGGGCATAACCCGAGCAAGGGAGAAGCTTTATCTCATTCACGCAAAGCAGCGCCAGCTTTTCGGCGACTACTCGCTCAACCGCCGTTCCCGCTTCATTGAGGAGATCCCTTCGGAGCTTTTGCAGCAGGAACAAAAAGAGCAAAAGCGCGAGGAAAGCTATACCGTGGTGCAGGGGAAATCCGGCGGGTATGCGGCTCGCGCCAACGCCTATTTCGGCTTCGACCCGAAAGCGTCCGCCGCGCCGCCCGTTGTGAAACCCAAAACGCCCGATAGAACCTATCAGGCGTTTGAGCGTGTGAAGCACGCGCAGTTTGGCCTCGGTACGGTGCTCGAGGTAACGGGCGCGGGCAGCGCCACCATCATTACCATCGACTTTGATACCGTGGGCGTGAAACGCTTTGCGGCCGCCTACGCACCCATTCAGCCCGAATAAAAAGGAGGCGCTTTATGGCCGACCGCATGCAAGAGCTTGTGAGGCTTCTCAACGAATATTCAAACGCCTACCATGTCCTCGACGCGCCAAAGGTGAGCGATGCCGAGTATGACGCGCTGTTTGACGAGCTTTTGGCGCTCGAAAAAGAAACCGGAACAGTGCTTCAGGATTCGCCCACTTTGCGTGTGGGCGGCGCGCCGCTTGCGGCCTTTCAACCGCACAGGCACCTAAAGAAGCTTTTGAGCTTCGACAAGGTGCGCACGCCCGAGGATATGAAGGACTGGGCGAGCCGCGCAGAAAAGCTTCGCGCCGAATTTGTGGCAAAAACGGGCGAAGCATTGCCGTCGCTTTCCTATGCGCTTGAGTATAAATTCGACGGGCTTACCGTGAACCTCACCTACGAAAACGGCGTGCTCGTCAACGGTGCCACGCGTGGTAACGGCGAAGTGGGCGAGGAAATTCTGCCGCAGATCAAAACCATACGCTCCATCCCCTTAAGCGTACCCTTCAAGGGCCGCATGGAGGTGCGGGGCGAATGCTATATGCGCTTAAGCGTGCTCGATGAGCTTAACAAAACCTCCGCCGAGCCTTTGAAAAACGCGCGTAACGCCGCCGCGGGCGCGTTACGAAACCTCGACCCGCAGGTAACCGCAAAGCGAAGGCTCGACTGTTTTTGCTTTGACGTGGGCTACATTGAGGGAAAAACCCTCAAAGAGCACTTCGAAATGCTTGATTTCTTAAAGGAAAACGGCTTCCCCGTGAGCGACGGCGCGAAGCGCTTTTTGAGCATCGACGAGCTTCAAAAGGGCATCGAAGCAGCGGAGGCGACGCGTGAAACGCTCGACTTTCTTATCGACGGCATGGTCGTAAAAATCTGCGATTTTCAAACCCGCGAAATACTTGGCGCAACCGACCGCTTTCCGCGCTGGGCCATCGCCTACAAATTCGCTGCGGAGGAAACGACCACCGTGGTGCGCAATGTTACCTGGGAGGTGGGGCGCACGGGTAAGCTTACCCCGCGCGCGTACCTTGACGCGGTGGAGCTTGCGGGCGCCACCATACGCCATGCCACTCTCAACAATTTCGACGACATTAAAAGAAAGCGCGTAGGCATCGGCTCCACGGTGTTCATTCGCCGCAGCAACGATGTGATCCCTGAAATTCTCGGCGCGGTTGAAGGCGACGTGCCGGAAAAAGAAGTCGTAAAACCCGTGGTCTGCCCCGCGTGCGGCGCGCATGTGGAGCAGCGCGGCGTGCATATTTTCTGCACCAACTCGCTTTCCTGCCGTCCGCAAATCGCGGGGAGGCTCACGCAGTATGCCTCGCGCAACGCCATGGACATTGAAACCTTCAGTGAAAAAACTGCCGCGCTTTTTGTGGAAAAGCTCAACCTTTCAAGCATCCCCGATCTTTACGACCTTACCGAAAACGACTTTTTGGCGCTCGAAGGCTTTCAGCAAAAGAAGGCGAAAAACCTCAAAGCTGCCATTGAGCGCAGCAAGGACTGCTCGCTTGGCGCGTTTTTGTTTGCGCTTGGCATACCTAACGTGGGCGAAAAAACCGCGCGCGACCTTGCCCGAGCCTTCCTCACGCTGGACGGCGTAAGGCGCGCTACGCGCGAAGAGCTTCTTTCGGTGCGCGACATCGGAGAGATCGTAGCCGACAGCATCCTCGATTTCTTTTCCGATCCCTCCATTTCCGCACAGGTCGATAGGCTCCTGGCGCACGGAGTAAGCCCGCGCCCGGAACAGGCGGCGTCAACCGAAGCAAGCCCTATTTTGGGCAAAACGCTTGTTGTTACAGGTGCGATGGAGCGTATGGACAGAAAGGAAATCGAGGCATTGATTGAAAAACTCGGAGGTAAGGCAGCCTCAAGCGTGAGCAAGAACACCGCCTTTGTGGTTGCCGGCCCCGGCGCGGGCAGCAAGCTAACAAAGGCGCGCGAACTGAACGTAACGGTGCTTGATGAGGCCGAATTTTTTGCCATGATCGGAGACGCGCAATGAGGCTTGGAAAGCTCGACAACGAAACGCTCAACAAAATTGTTTTAAGCAAGCTCAAGCATGTGCGGAGCGAGGTCGTCTGCTCCCCGAGTGTAGGGGTGGATTGCGCGGCGGTGGATATGGGCGGCAGGCTTGCCGTGCTTTCAACCGACCCCATTACCTCTGCCGTGAAGAACATCGGCCGGCTTACGGTGCAGGTAAGTTGCAACGATGCGGCCGCCGCGGGCGCGGAGCCCATAGGGCTTCTTGTTACGCTTCTTGCGCCGCCGTCAGTAACGATTGAGGAGCTTGATGCCGTTACGGACGAGCTTTCGCAAACCGCCGCGCTTGAACATGTGGAAATTTTGGGCGGCCATACGGAAATTACGGATTCCGTTACGCGCATCGTCACCTGCGCCACGGTTTTGGCAAAGGCGGGCGAACGGGGCGTGATCACCCCGGGCGGCATGAAAGAAGGCGACAGCCTGATTCTTACCAAGCACGCCGGGCTTGAGGGCGCATCCATCATTGCATCGGAATTTCAGGAAAGGCTTCACGGCGTTGCGCAGGACGAGTTGATGACCGCATGCGGCTTTGTGGAGCGCGTGAGCGTTGTTAAAGAAGGGCTTCTTGCAGCGGCGTTTGGCGCAACCGCCATGCACGATGTAACCGAGGGCGGCGTTTTGGGTGCCGCGTGGGAAATGGCGTACGCGGCGGGGTGCGGCGTGGTGATCGACCCGGCAAAAATTCCGGTGCATCCTGTTACAAAAAAGCTTTGCAAGGAGCTTTCTCTTGACCCGCTACGGCTCATTTCAAGCGGTTGCATGCTCATTGCCGCCGCAAGCGGAGAGGCGCTTGTAGAAAAGCTCGCGGAAGCGGGCGTTGAAGCGGCGATTATCGGATATGCGCAAGGGAAAGACGCAAGGCTTGTGGATGGTACGTCCATTGCGCCGCCCGAAGCGGATGAGCTTTATAAGTTGTTTTAGAATCTTTAAAAAACGCCTTAGGGCGTTTTTTAGTAGCCCACGGTCGATTTTTGCGGCTTCTAAGCTAAAAAACATTTGTATTGGGTGGAAGGCGTGTTATAATTAAAAAATCAAAATGGTTCAATATGGCCTGTCGGCGCGAAACGCAGCGCCTGTATGGCTTTGATACCGTTTTGCGTGAAAAACATTCCTTATTTTTAAGGAGGTAGCAGTGTGGTCAGCAGCATGACGGGCTTTGGGCGCGCAAGCGCCGTGGAGGATGGACGTGAGTTTACGGTGGAGCTGAAAAGCGTAAACCACCGCTATCTCGACCTCAATTTCCGAATGCCGCGCCACATCGGCTTTGCCGAGGATGTTTTGCGCAGGGCACTTACCGCCGAGCTTTCCCGCGGGCACGTGGAAATTTACGTCAATTACCGCAACATGAGAAGCGACGCCCGCAAGGTGGAAGTCGATACGTCGTTGCTTGGCGAATACCTTCGCGCCGCGCGCGAGGCTGCGCAAACCTATGGCCTCAAAGACGACATTCAACTGGCCCGCGCATTGAGCCTGCCCGACGTTACGGACATCGTCGAGGCCGAGGAAGATAGGGAAGCCGTTTGCGCTGTGGCGCTTGCGGCTGTTGCAAAGGCCATCGAAGAGCTCAAAACAATGCGCGCGCTTGAAGGCGGCAGGCTTGCAAGCGACCTTTGCTTAAGGGCAAAAACTCTGCTTGAAATCGGCGAGAAGATTGCGCTTCGTGCTCCGCTTGT
>JAEZGQ010000222.1 GCA_023416895.1 Bacillota bacterium
GCATTGCCGCGTGTGATACAATAAGTGGTAGTTTATAAAGGCGTGGTGTACGAATTTGCGGCTGACCAAGCTCGAAATCAACGGTTTCAAGTCGTTTGCGAAAAAAACGGAAATCGACTTTCAAAACGGAATAACAGCCATCATCGGCCCCAACGGCAGCGGCAAGAGCAACATCGCCGATGCCGTTCGCTGGGTTTTGGGCGAGCAAGGCGCCAGAGTGCTTCGCGGTACGCGCATGGAAGATGTAATCTTCAACGGTACCGAGCAGCGCAAGCCGCAGGCTTTTTGCGAAGTCACCCTTACGTTTGACAATTCCGACGGCCTTTTGCCTACTGAGTTTACGGAAGTAAGCGTAACGCGCCGCATCTACCGCAGCGGCGAAAGCGAATACCTTTTGAATCGCACTTCCTGCAGGTTGAAGGACATTGCAGCCCTTTTCCGCGATACGGGCATTGGCAAGGAAGGCTATTCCATCATTGGCCAGGGCAAGGTGGAAGAAATTCTTTCGAGCAAAAGCGGTGCGCGCCGCGCGGCGTTTGAAGAAGCCGCGGGCATTTCAAAATACCGCGTGCGCAAAGTGGAAGCGGAGAATAAACTTGAGGATACCAAAAAGAACCTTATCCGCCTGACCGACATCTTGGAGGAGCTTGGACGCCAGCTTGGGCCGCTCGAATCCGAAAGCCTTGCGGCGCGCGAGTTTTTGAGGCTGCGCGACGAACTGAAGGAAATCGAGGTCAATCTTTTCTTATACCAATACGATAAGCTTTCCGAGCGCATTGAAAACTTGAAAGCGGGCCTGGAGCAGTTCGATGAGGAGCTGCGTTCGCAGGAGACGCTTTTTGGTGCGCTCAGCGGTGAATGCGCCGACAAAGAAGAAAAGGAGCGTGCGGTAAGCAATACCATAAGCGCTTTACAAAACGAGCTTCTCAAGCTTTCCTCGGGTGTGGAAAGCCGCACGGGTGACGCAAAGGTGCTTTCTGAGCGCATTGAAAACGCACTAAAGGAGCGCGAACGGCTTGAAAGTGCCGTGCGCGAAAACACGGAAAGGCTAAACCTTTACGCAGCCAGCATCGGTACGCTTACGCAAAGCATGGAGCAAAACCGCGGGCGTTTTCAAGAAATCGAAGCGGAGCTTTTGCAGACGGAAGCGGAGCTTTTCCAATGCAATGCGGACATTGAAGAAAAACAAACCCTTCTTGATAACCAGAAAAACAGCATCATCGAGTCGATGAACCGCCTTGCGGACGCGAAAAGCCTCATCTCAAGGTTTGAAGCCATACAGGGCTCTATTCTCGACCGCGTCGCCGCCGTAGATGAAGAAGAAGCTGCCCTTTTGGAAAAAGACAAAAAACTTGATGTCGAGGCGCAGCAAGCGCGCCGCGCGTTTTCCGAGCAAAAACAAAAGCGCGATGCGCTTGATGCCGCGCACAAAAGCGCCATTGCCGCATGCAACGAATTGAATGCGCAAGTGCGTTCTCTCAATGAGGAAATGCGCCGCATGGAGCAGGCGCTTGAGGCGGAGAAGTCGCGTGTGAAGGTGCTTTCCGAAATGAAGCGCGCACACGAGGGCTATTATGCAAGCGTCAAAAACGTTTTACGCGACAGCGAACGCGATATGGAGCTTAAAAAACGCATCGAGGGCGTTGTGGCGGAGCTTTTGCGCGTGCCGGAGCAATACGAAACCGCCGTGGAGATGACGCTTGGCTCCGCGCTCCAAAACATCGTGACGCCTACCGAGCAGGACGCAAAATATGTGATCGAATACCTACGCAAAAAAGAATACGGCCGTGCCACCTTTTTGCCGGTTGCCGCCATGCGCGGCAGGCTCTTGAACGAACAAGAGCGGAAAGCATGCCGCGTGGATGGGTTTTTGGGTGTCGCATCCGAACTTCTGGGGTACGATGAGCGTTACCGTGGCATTTTTGAAAACCTTCTGGGACGCACCGTAATCGTGCGCGACATCGATGCGGGTATTGCCATCAACCGCGCAGCGCACGGAGCATTTCGCATTGCCACGCTCCGGGGAGACATCATCAACCCCGGCGGTTCCATGACGGGCGGCAGTACGCAAAAACGCGAATTCAGCCTTGTGGGCAGGGAGCGCGAAATAGAGGAGCTTACGGGCCGCATTGCGTCTTTCGACAAACGCGTCGCAGAGAAAAACATGGCCATGGAACAGGCCGAATCGCAGCTAGAAGAGAAAAACGAGGGGATGCAGGAGCTTTTGAGAAAGCTCCATGAGCAGGATGTGGAGCTTGCCGCGCAAAAGGAAAAGCTTGACATAGTGCTAAAATATGTACAGCAAAACCTTGATGCCATTGAGCGCGCGAGGCTTGAGCGCTCACAGCTTCTTGACAACCTTGAAGATATCAAAAACCAGTGCCGCGAAGCGGAGACTGCGCAGGAAAACCTTGAACAAGGCAATGTTGCTACGCGCGAGGATGTAAAGCTGACGCAGGAGGCGCTCAACGCGGCTCGAGCTAAGCAGGCGCTTGTATCCGAGCGAGTGACGCAGCAGAAGGTTTCGCGAATGTCGCTTGAAAAGGAATACACCTCTGCCCAAAGCGAGCACAAGCGGCTTTCTCAGGAAGCGGATGAGCTTAGAATCGCCGTTGCGAAAAACAGGCAAGCCTCCGAGCAGCTAATGGCGCAGATGAAGGAACTCGGCTCACAACGCAGTACACTCGATACCCGCATCGACGCAGAACGCAAGGACCTTGATGCGCTTACCGAACAGCTTCATGCGCAGGAAGAAGAGCGTGAAAAGCACCTTAAGGCGCTTGACGAAGCGCGTGAGCGCCGCGAAAAGCTCAATGGAGAGCTTAACGATTTGCGCGAACGCCGCCACAAGGCGGAACTCAATCAGAGCAAGGCTGAAATGGAGCTCAAGGCGCTGCAGGACAGAATTTGGGAGGATTACGAGCTCACCTACGAAAACGCGCTGCCGATGCGCCGGCAAATTGCGGTAACATCGTCGCACATCCGCGTAGACGAGCTAAAAAAAGAAATCCGCGCGCTTGGCGATGTAAATGTTAAATCCATTGAGGATTATAAAGTCGTCAAAGAACGCCACGAACAGTTGAACATCCAGTGTGAGGATCTCCTTAAGGCGGAAGCCGATTTGCAAGTTTTGATTGCCGACCTTGTGGAAACCATGGCGGCGGAATTCAAAAAACAGTTCCTTCTCATACAGGAAAACTTCGGCGTGGTGTTTGCAGAACTTTTCGGTGGCGGCAAAGCGGAGCTTGTGCTAGCGGATGAAAACGATGTGCTCAACTGCGACATTGAAATCATCGCCCAGCCACCGGGAAAAAAGCTCCAGCTTCTTACGCTTCTTTCAGGCGGCGAACGCGCGCTCACGGCAATCGCGCTGTTGTTTGCTATTTTGAAGCTGAAACCCACGGCATTTTGCATCCTGGACGAAATAGAATCCTCGCTCGACGAGGCGAATGTTTCCAACTTTGCCGAATATGTGCGCAACTATTCGGACGATACTCAGTTTATCTTGATCACGCACCGCAAAGGGAGCATGGAGGTTTGCGATACCCTTTACGGTGTGGCAATGGAGGAAAAAGGTGTTTCACGCGTTGTGTCCGCTAAGTTTAGCGAAACCGCGTAAACGCCAAAGATGGATATGGAAAACAAACAGGGCTTTTTTGCAAAACTGAAACAGGGGCTTTCCAAAACGGGCGGCGGCATGCTCTCCGCTATCTTCTCGCGTCAGGAGCGCGTGGACGACGCATTTTTTGATGAGCTTGAGGAAGCCATGATTGTGGCGGATATGGGCTTTGAAACCGTGGAGGAGCTCTTGGGACGGTTTCGCGAGGGCGTAACGCGTGAAAAAATCAAGGAGCGTCCTGCGGCAAAAGCGGAGCTTGTGCGCCTGCTTGCGGATGCCATGCGCCCCGAAACGCCGTTTTTAGAGCATCAAGCAAATACAGTGATTTTGATCGTAGGCGTGAACGGCGTAGGGAAAACGACCTCCATCGGCAAGCTTGCCCATTACTATACGCAATCCGGAAGGAAGCCCCTCATCGCGGCGGCAGACACCTTCCGCGCGGCGGCGGCCGAACAGCTTACCGTGTGGGCGCAGCGCGCCAACGTTCCCATCATCAAGCATGGGGAAGGGGCTGACCCGGCGGCGGTCGTATTTGATGCGATTGCATCGTTTAAGGCAAAGCAGCGCGACCTTTTGCTTTGCGATACGGCGGGCAGGCTCCACAATAAGAAAAACCTTATGAACGAGCTCGAAAAAATACGCCGCGTCATTTCGCGTGAGCTTCCCGATGCACACGTGGAATCGCTTCTGGTGCTCGATGCTACGACCGGCCAAAATGCGCTTCTCCAGGCAAAGGCGTTTGATGAAAGCACAGGCCTTACCGGTATCATCCTTACCAAGCTCGATGGAACCGCCAAGGGAGGCGTTGCGGTCGCCGTGAAAAAGGAATTGGGGCTTCCCGTTCGCTTCGTGGGCGTAGGAGAAGGAATCGACGATTTACAGCCATTTGATCCGGACGTGTTTGCGGAGGCGCTTGTCTAAACTTTAAAACCGTGCAAAAAAAGGTTCGAGCTTTTGCGCTCGAACCTTTTTGCAATTTTTTGATCGTTATCTTCTGTAAACGCGGTATGCCATGCGCCGCCGTCTTGCAATGCGCTTTCGCGCTTTCCGTATAGCAAGCACGCGAAGCGCCACAAAAATAAGCAGAATCGCAACCAACAATATAACCCAAAATATCCATGACCCCGCATTGGTGTTGCGTGTCTGAGAAGGATCGATCAAGAAGGGGCTGGGGCTTGGGTTGTCACTTGTGGTAACGCCGATTTCCGCGACAGCGCGCGAGGCGATCATGTTGGCTGTGAACAGCGTTTGACCGTTGTACTTATAAGCTACGGTGCCAAGCACCTCGCCGGATGCAACGGGGGCGGTAAGCGCGCGGTCAAGCGTTTCTTCACAGGTGATGGAGGCGGCATTTGCCTTTAGTTCGTCGATGTAGGAGCGAAGACCGCTGATCTTTTTACCGCTAAAATCAATGTTTACCGTAAGATTGCC
>JAEZGQ010000231.1 GCA_023416895.1 Bacillota bacterium
TGCGCCTCTGCAAGCACGATCGGAAACCCCTCAAACATCGACGGGAGCAAAAATACATCGAACGCCTGCAAAAGCGCGGAAACATCGCTTCGGAAGCCGAGGAAGCGAACGTTTTCTTTTACACCGATTCTTGCAGCATAAGCACGAAGATCTTCCTCAAGCTCGCCCGTACCCGCAATCAAAAGCACGGCATTTTTGTGTGTAGCATAGAATGCGGCGAACACGTCGATCAAAAACCTTTGGTTTTTGACGGGCACAAGCCGCCCCACATGCCCCACGGCGACGTTGTCATTTAGGCCAAGGCTTTGGCGCGCTGCACGCCTTACGCCCTCGTCGAAACGAAAGGCCTCCGTATCCACGCCATTTGGCAGCACCACAAGCCGCTCGCCGATGCTGCCGTAAAGCCATTCTCCGGCCTCTTTGGTAACGGCGATGCAAACGTCGCAAAGCGCGGCGAGCTTTTTTTGATTCAGCCTGTGAAGCACCATATGCGCCGACCGCACAAGTCCACCCTTGCTTTCAAACGAAACGCTGTGGCTATGGCAGATGATGCGCGCGCTTGTATAGCGCTTGGCAAGATTTATGGCGCTCAAATCGCTCGCCGAAGAAAGATGCAGCCAAACAGCATCATAAAGGTACCCGCGCTTTATAAAAAAGCGGCGCTTGTCGAGGTAGCTTTGTATGGGCTTTTTGCCGCGCCGCGCGGCGTGGAACACACGCACGCCCATTTTTTTGAGTTCCGTCTCGTAGGCACAGCGCGGGCAGGCGGTCAAAACGTCAAAGCACATAAGCCTTTTGTCAAAGTGCTGGAGCACGTTAAGCAAAAAGGTTTCGATGCCGCCGGCCTCCGGCGACATTCCAACGATGAGCACCCGTTTTTCCATGTCCCGTCCTTTCAGCGGCTTTGCTTTGCCCGTGCAAACAAAAACGGGAGCCGCCTTTCCACCGTATGCACCGCGCGTCCTAAGGCCAAAAGCGCCGTTTCGTTTTTTGAGCGGAGCAACGCAGCCACGGTGCGTGCCGCTTTTCCTTGTGGATTTGCTAAGGGCACAAGCTCACGGTAAAGCTCGCTTTTCAAAAGCTCCCTCACAAAGTTTTTCCGTGCTGCACGGCTCATATGCGCGCGCTTATCGCAGTTTCGCTGTAATGCGGAAAGCACAAAGCGCACGTATACCGCTCCAAGCGTTTGCTTGACTTCCAAGTTGTACATGCCCCAGTTTTGATATTGCTCCTTCAATATCCGTACGCGTTCCATGTGAAGCGCGTAGTAATTTGGCGCAAATTTCGCCGTAAGGCTTTCACCGCCGCGCTTTTTGTAGCGGTAGGGGGCCGTATCGAGGCAGTTAAGGCTAGTGGCCTCCATAAAGAAAGCCACGTTGAAGCGGATGTCTTCAATGAGAGGCACAACCTCGAAACGAAGCTTTCTTTGGTTGATGAAATCAAGTTCGTAAGCCTTGTTGCAGGCGTAACCGTACAGGGAAGCCGCCTCAATTTTGATGATTTCCCTGCGAAGTTCGTCCCCGCAAAGCGTCATAGGAGGGTACTTTACCTCGTGTACGCTCTTCACGCTGCCATCTGCTGCGCAATACTCTTCTCGCATACCAAACATCACGGCCTGCGCAGGCTTATCGGCTAAGGAGCGGTGTATGCTTTCAAGCAGGGTTTCGCTGATTTCGTCGTCCGCGTCCACAAAGCACACATAGTACCCTTGTGCCGCATCAAGCCCTGCGTTTCGCGCGCGGCTTAAGCCCCCGTTTTCAGCCTGATGGAGCGCCTTTACCCGCCCATCTTTTTTTTGAAGCACCTCGCAAAACGTTCCACATGCATCCGGGCTCGCGTCGTCCACAAGGATCAGCTCAAAATCCTTATAGGTCTGCCTTAAAACGCTCCCCGCCGCCTCTAAGAGATAGCGCTCCGCCTTGTAAACAGGCATAATCACGCTAAAAAACGGCCGCTCCATTATCGGTTCGCCTTAAGTGTCGCAAAAAGGCGCGTGTCGCCTGTTTTGACGCGCGTAATGACCTTGCTTTCCAAAAGCGCAAGTTTCGCGCTTCGCAAGCGGTACGGCACCAGCATGAGCTTCATCACGCATGAGCGCGGTTTTGCATATTTGAGCGCCGCGCTTAGGCGAGGCGAGCTTAGCATTTTACGCACGCGGGCGTATTTTTGGCCCGAATTGAGCTTGCAGTTGGGATTTGTAAGGTTTTCCACGCAGCCGATGAGCCGCTCCACATACCTTCGCGCCAAAAACTCGCGGCTTTTTGCATCGCGCACGTTCCAGTGCTTGTAAAGCGCCACAAGCCAGCCGTGCTCCTCCTCGCGCTTTTCATACATGTTTTCTACATACTTTGCCGTTTCGGATTCCGCCCGTGCGCGGATGAAATGATAGTAGCGGTTCTCTGATACTGCTACGCGCTCCACATCGCGAATGACCGAGAGATTAAACGGAAAATCATCCCACAGCGTTTTGGGGAAGCGCAGTTTCTTTTCGTCCAGATAGCTCTTTTTATAAAGCTTGTTCCACGGCGTATAAAGAAGGTTTTTGTCAAACAACAAGTAGGCGCTTTGCCGAAAGGCCTCCTTGGTTTCAAACAGCGCGTTGGGCACGGAGATTGCCTGGGAAATGAATTCCGTTTCGCCCACATAGGTGTCGATATAGTAACCTGTGATAACGAGCTCAGCATTGGTGCCTTGCGCGAGGGCAAACATGTCCTCAAGCATTTGAGGCTCCGCCCAATCGTCGCTGTCCATAAAATAAAGGTATTTGCCGCGCGCCACGTCCATGGCGGCGTTTCTTGCGCTTGGCGCGCCGCCGTTTTCTTTGTGAATCACGCGCACGCGCGCGTCGCTTTGCCCGTACTCGTCGCAGATGGCACCGGAACCGTCGGGGCTTCCGTCGTCCACAAGGAAAAGTTCAAACTCCTGGAAGGTCTGCGCAAGTATGCTATCAACCGCCCGCCGAAGCTGTGCCTCCACCTTGTAAACGGGCATGATCACGCTGATTTTGGGGTTCTCGTTCATACAAGCTCCTTTTTTGCAAGCTCCAAGGCCGCCGCAACGGTTTTGTCCATGTCGAGGTATTGGTACTGCGCGAGTCGTCCGCCGAAGAGCACGCGCTCCTCTTTTTTTGCAAGCGCCTCGTATTGTTCATATAGCCTTTTGTTCTCCTCGTCATTCACGGGGTAATAAGGCTCCGCCCCCTCCGCCCATTCGAGCGGGTATTCCTTGGTCACATAAGTCACGCCTTGCGTGCCAAACTCAAAATGCTTGTGCTCGATGCTTCTTGTGTAAGGCGTTTCAAAATCCGTATAGTTGACAACGGCAACGCCCTGACGGTTTTCCTCCTCGAAGCGCTCGGTTTCAAACCGGAGGCTCCGATAGGCGAGCTTGCCGAAGCGGTAATCGTAAAATGCATCGATCTGCCCCGTGTATACAACGCGTCCGCAAAGGCTCATGAGCGTTTCACGCTGGGTGTTGAAATCCGTATTCAAAAGAAGCGTGCAGCCTGAAAGAAGCTTTTTGATCACGGCGTTGTACCCTTCTACGGGAATGCCCTGATGGGGATCGGAAAAGTAGTTGTTGTCAAACGTATACCGCACGGGAAGCCGCCTTATGATGAATGCCGGAAGCTTATCACAGCTTCTTCCCCACTGCTTTTCGGTATAGCCCTTGACGAGTTTTTCATAAACATCCCGCCCTACGAGCGAAATCGCCTGTTCCTCGAGGTTTTTCGGTTCGCCCGTCACTTCGCCGCGCTGGCTTTCGATTTTTGCTTTCGTCTCGGCGGGCGTTTTTACGCCCCACATGCGGTAAAACGTGTTCATGTTGAACGGCAGGTTATAAAGCTCGCCCTTATAGTTCGCGATGGGGCTGTTTACAAAATGGTTGAACGGCGAAAGCGCGTTCATATACTTCCACACAGCCTCGTCAGCGGTATGGAAGATGTGCGCACCGTAGGTATGCAGGCGTATCCCTTCCTTTTCCTCGCAGTAGAGGTTGCCGCCCGCCCGCGCACGCCGCTCCACCACAAGGCAGCTTTTTTGGCGTTTTCTTGCCTCGCAGGCAAACACCGCGCCGAAAAGCCCGCTTCCCACAACGAGATAGTCATAGCGCATATGCATTGTTTCCTCCTTTTACTTTTTCTTGGCGCCGTTTTTTTTTGCGCCGGCGGATTGCGCGTCCACGCCCTCGGTGCTCTCCCTTACAAACAGCACCTTGAGCGTTGAAAGTATCAGCTTCAAATCCAGGAGCAGCGAGCAATGCTCGATGTAGATGAGGTCCATCTTCACCTTATCCTCAAAGGTGGTGTTGTATTTTCCATAAATCTGCGCATAGCCGGTAAGCCCCGCCTTCACTTTGAGGCGATAGCGAAACTGCGGAAAGTCTTCGCAGATTTTTTCAAAAAGCTCCGGCCGCTCGGGTCTTGGCCCCACCACCGACATTTCACCCTTGAGCACATTGATGAGCTGAGGCAGCTCGTCGATGCGAAGCATGCGGATTATGCGCCCCACGCGTGTCACGCGGGCGTCGTTTTTTTGCGCGAGCTGCGCTTGCCCGCTTTTTTCCGCATCCTCGCGCATGCTGCGAAACTTTATGATGGTAAATACCTCGCCGTTGAGCGTAAGGCGCTCCTGCTTATAAAACACCTTGCCTCCGTCTTCACATTTGATGGCGATTACCACGATAAGAAGAAGCGGGCTTAAAACGATCAGCCCAACGCCCGCAAGAATCAGGTCCACCGCGCGCTTCATAAGCCGCTGCTCTATGGTAAGCCCGCGGTTTTTTAAAAGAAGCATTGCGGAGTCGCCGATGAAGATATCGTGCGCCAGATGGATCATGATGTCCTGCATGGCGGGCATAAGGTAAAGCCGCTTGTCGTGTTCGAAACAATAATCTAGAAGCCGATGCCTGAGCGAATAGTCGATTTCCCCGAGGATGACCGATGAAAACCCGTCAATTTTTTCAGCGAGCGCCTCGTAACCGTCAGACTCAAACAGAACAAGCGAAACAAGCTGGCGTTTTTTGGAACGGTTGAATTTTCTGATGAGTGCCGCGTCGTTTTTGTTGCTCCCGCAGATGAAAACGGCGTTGCGTACGGGATAAAGCCTGAAATAAATGTCGTTTGCCAGCCAATAAAGAAGGCTGCACAAAAACACCTGCGCCACGGTCAAAAAAACGAGCGGCCAGCAATCAAGCATTTTTCTTGCGAGAAGGCTTAAAATACAATAGGTAATAAAATTGGTGACGCTTGCGGCAAGCACATAGGAAAACACGATTTCCTTTAAAAACAGCACGCCGATTTTAAAACAGTTGTAAACGGACGCGAACAGCACAAAAAGAAACGCGTAAAGAAGAAAAAGGAGGATGTTGCCCCAAAAATAGAAAAGGGAAACCCTGTAAAAATCAAAGACGACCTGCCCAAAGGCCGTTACCGTGGCGAGCACGATCAAGGCCTTGTTGATAAAAACCGCGGTCTTTTTAAACTCTTTGGGCGAAGCTTTTTTCATAGCATCCCTTTGTTTGCGCGCCGTCTTCACGCTCAATGGCGCACAAAATCCACGCTTTAGTATTGGTTTTTGGGCTTACAGCATATGCGGGCGGAATTGCTTGCCTATTTTAAAACAGGCTTTGATTCCCACGTTTTACGGCGGCAAACCTACACAAACTGAACGTAACGTATACGCATGTTTTCTTAAATGTAAAGAGAAGATCATGCGGGCTTGGAGATGGAAATGGAACGAAACGAGCAACAAAAAAAACGACCCAAGAAACGCTCCGCCGCCGGCCGGATCGCGCTGGCGACCGCGCTTGTGTTTTTTGCGCTGTTTTTGGTTTTAGGAGGGTGGCTTTACAGCATCTACCAGGAGGGCAAAAGCAACCTCAACAACACCGTGCGCGAAACACCCGAGCCGGACGAACCGGATATTTCCCCCTCGGAAATGGTGGAGGTTTCCCCCGACGACCTCGGAGCAGATGAAAGCCTGCCCTCCGATTGGAACAACATCCTTCTTTTGGGCAGCGATTCGAGAAACGGCAAAAGCTATGGCCGTTCGGACGCAACCATCATTGCCTCTGTGAACACAAAAACCGGCGAAGTAAAGCTGACCTCTTTGATGCGCGACATCTGGCTCGAAATACCGCGCAAGGGCAAAGGAAAGCTCAACAGCGCCCTCGCCTACGGCGGCCCTACGCTTGCGATGAAAACCGTGAACGAAACGTTCGGTATGAACATTACTTCCTACATTTTTGTGGACTTTGTGGGGTTTCCTTACATCATCGACCAGATTGGCGGCATTGCGCTCGACATTGAAAAAAAAGAGGTTAGGTACCTCAACGAAACCATCGGCGACCTGAACAAGAAGAATTACCCCAAGGGAACGGATTTTTCGCTTTTGGAGGAATACGGTGAAAACACAAAACTTACCGGCATACAGGCGCTTGCCTACGCGCGCATCCGCCACGCGGACAGTGACTTTGAGCGCACACAGCGGCAGCGAAACGTGTTGATGGCCATCTTCAAAAAAGTGAAATCTCAAGGGGTTTCCTTGAACCTGGCGGGAAGTGCCGCAGCCATTTTGCCAAGCGTCGAAACCAACATGTCGCTTTCTGAGCTCTTAAAGATCAGCGGCAAGATTATCGCGAGCGATCTTGACACCTTAAAGGAGCTTCGTATTCCCATCGACGGCAGTTACAAAAGCGGCACCTACAACGGCACCTATTCCATCCGCCCGGATTTTGAGGAAAACACCGCAGCACTGCACGAGTTCATATACGGGGAATAATGCAATGGGTTACTGAAAAGGCGGCGTATAACTCGCCGCCTTTTTCATGTATGCATTTCAAACCTTGTTTTTGCGCCTTATGTGCATCCGTATTGCGAGGCATCCCCCTCTGTGACATAATAAAGTCAATCTAAATAGGGAAGGGAAATATATGGAAAAGGTCATCGAGGTAAGCGACCTCAAAAAAAGCTATGGGGCCGTGGAGGCCGTAAAGGGCCTTGACTTTTATGTGGAACGCGGAAAGCTTTTTGCGTTTCTGGGGCCGAATGGTGCGGGAAAATCCACCACCATCGACATTCTCTGCACCATTTTAAAGCCGGACGAAGGCGAAGTGAGCATTTGCGGCCATCAGCTCGGCAGCGCGGACGCGGCGATCCGCTCGTCCATCGGCGTGGTGTTTCAAAACAGCCTTTTGGATCCTTTGCTCACCGTGAAAGAAAACATCCTTACGCGCGGCAGCTTTTACGGCAAATCAGGCGCAGCGCTCAAGGAGGCTGCACTTAGGGCCGCCAAGGCCGCCGACACCACCGAATATTGGAACCGCCCTTATGGCAAGCTTTCGGGCGGGCAGCGCCGCAGGGCGGACATTGCCCGCGCGCTCGTTAACGCGCCGGAGGTGCTTTTTTTGGATGAACCCACCACCGGCCTTGACCCGCAAACACGAAAAAACGTGTGGGAGCGCATACAGCGTCTTCAAAAGGAAGCCGGTATGACGGTGTTTTTGACCACGCATTACATGGAGGAAGCCGAGGAGGCGGACTATGTAATCGTTATCGATGACGGTCGCATTGCCGCGCGCGGCACGCCAACAGCGCTTCGCGCACAGTATGCAAGCGACCTTTTGAAGCTCTTCCCGCTCGACGAGGCAGCAACAACATCCGTGCTTCGTGAAGCGAACGCCGAATTTTCCCGCGTGGGCGACCGGCTTGTTGTAAAAATCCCCTCGACGATGGACGCGCTGCCGCTCCTTGAGCGCTTAAAGCCGTTTCTCATGGGATTCGAGGTGCTCAATGGAACCATGGACGACGCGTTCATCGGCATTACGGGAAAGGAGATAAGGGAATGAAGCAACTTGTTTTGCGCAACCTTCGCGTATACTTCCGCGATAAGCTTTCGGTTTTCTTTTCACTGCTCTCGGTACTCGTCACTTTCCTTGTTTACCTTTTGTTTTTGGGTGACGTATGGTCGGGCGACCTGCCGGACGTACCCGGCGCGCGCAGCATGATGAGCGGCTGGATCATGGCGGGCCTCCTATCGATCGCCTCCGTAACCACAACGCTCGGCGCGGCCGGCATTATGGTGGACGACAGAACGACCAAGGTTCGCAAGGACTTTGAAGCCTCACCTTTGAGCCGCGCAAGCCTCGCGGGCGGCTACATCCTTTCCTCGTTTGCGATAGGCTCGCTGATGACGACTGTGGGTCTCATCCTCGCAGAGGCGTACATCGTGCTCAACGGCGGCGAGCTTTTGAGCCTGACGCAGCTTCTTAAAATGCTGGGGTTGGTTCTTCTTTCCGTGCTGAGCAATACC
This sequence comes from Bacillota bacterium, assembly GCA_023416895.1. Taxonomy (GTDB): domain Bacteria; phylum Bacillota; class Clostridia; order Christensenellales; family CAG-138; genus UBA7707. Next base: position 8,313 of record JAEZGQ010000231.1, read on the forward strand.
GCACTTTTGACGTTTATGGTCACGTTTTTCAAAACGAACTCCTCGTTCGGCACGGCGAGCACGCTCGTTGGCACGCTCATCGGCTTTTTGACGGGCATTTATATTCCCGTGGGCATGCTGCCCCAAGCGGTGCAAGGCATTGTAAAGCTTCTGCCCGTCTCCCACACCGCCGTCCTGATGCGCCAGATCTTTATGGAAAAGCCGCTGCAAGAGGTGTTCTCAGGAGCGCCGCAAGAGCTTGTTTCGGAAACACTTCAAAGCCTTGGCGTGCGATTTTCCTTGAACGGCAGCGAGGTACCGCCCATCGTGAGCGTGTTTTTCATCGCGGGTGTGGGAATCGTATTTTTTGCCTTAAGCGCATGGCGCATGACAAAAAAAGAAAAATGATTTTATGTTTTCCAAATTCAAAAAGCTGGTGTTGCACCGGCTTTTTTGATATAAGTAAAGAATCCTCTACCATTACCTTTATATGGAGCATGTATGGCAAAACTCTCAGTGGCAACGGAACAAAACGAATCCGGCTGCCTTGTTTACGCAACCGAGTATATGGGCGCGTTCGCACGCGGAAAAACTATGGAAGAGGCGCTTGAAAAGCTACCTGGCGACGTGGTTTCTTACTGCCGTTTTGCAAACAGAAGCACGCCCAAAGAACCGTTTGAATTGTGTGTTGTACAGCAAAAACAAAGCGCGCTTCAGGTTTGCGATGCCGACAGCGACATCCTTCTCGACTGCGAAATCCCGCCTCTAACCATTTTGGAATACCTTTTGAGCAAAGAGCTGTGCCTAAAATCGGCAGAATGCTTTTTGCGCCTGTACGAAGCGATCCCTTCCCCCGACGCGCTTTTGAGGCCGCGCCGCAAAACCTTTTACGGAGAAATACCCGCGACGGCACGCGAAATGTATTCCCATACCAACGGGGTTACGAGTTATTACGCAGGCGAGATCGGCGCGCAAACGGAAAACAGCACGAACATCTTTCTGTCGCGTTTGGCCGCGTTTGCCGCCATAGAGGCAACGTCGGACTATTTGATTAACCGCGTTTTTATAGGCAGCCATGACGAGGCGTGGACGCTTCGAAAGGTTTTAAGACGCTTTTTGTGGCACGACCGCATCCACGCAAAGGCGTTGTACCAACGCGCGTGCACACTTTGGGGCCGTTCGCGCATTCCGAACGAGTTTTACTTTCCCGAATAAACTTATCAGACCTCAAAAATCTACGCTTTGGAGGCAGTTATGCTCGAACTACCGGAAAGCCACGTTTTCTCCGCGCAGCTCAACGGCGTACTCGCCGGAAAAACCATTGTTTCCTGCGCTGCAAACTCCACACCGCACGGCTTTGCCTTCTTCGCGGGCGACCCTGCACTTTATCCTATGATGCTCACGGGCAGGCTCGTAAACAGCGTTTCCGCCTCGGGCGGGCTCATCGAATTTGACCTTGGCGAGCTTGCGCTCACCTTGGGTGACGGCGTAACGCCAAAATACTTTCGCGCGGGCGAAAAGCTGCCCGCAAAGCACCAGCTTCTGCTGGCGTTTGACGACGGCGCGTCCATTGCCTGCACCATTCAGATGTATGGGGGCATGTATGCCTTTGTGAAAAGCAAATACAAAAACATTTACTACCTTGTTACCAAGGAAAAGCCCTCACCGCTTACAAGCGCGTTTGACCGCGCGTACTTTGAAGCACTTCTTTCCTCCAGCAAACAAACGTTAAGCGTCAAGGCGTTTCTTGCAACCGAGCAGCGCATCCCGGGGCTTGGCAACGGTGTTTTGCAGGATATTTTGTTTTATGCGCGGCTCAGGCCAAAAACCAAGCTCAATGCGCTTTCGGCCATGCAGAAGGACGCGCTTTTTGAGAACGTAAAGACCACGCTCTTGAACATGACCGAGCAGGGGGGGCGTGATACGGAGCGCAACGTATTTGGCGCACCTGGCGGCTACAAAACAACGCTTTCCAACAAAACCTGGCAGTATCAATGCCCGCGCTGCGGAGGTACGATCGTGCGCGAGGCGTATTTGGGCGGCAACGTTTACTACTGTACAGGTTGTCAAGAATAGCCCCTAATTTCAAGGAGGTTCTATGCAAATCGTCAACATGGAAACGCTCAACAAAGAGCAGCTTGAACAGGCAGCGGAAATTCTCTTTTTAAGCCTGCCCGACGGCTGGCCAACGATTGAAGAGGCGCGTGCGGAAGTCAAGGAACGTCTTATTCCCGAAAACACGCTGCTCGCGGCGGTAGAAAACGAAACAGTGCTTGGCTTTGGAGGTATTTTGCCCTCTTACGGCGGAAATATGGCCGAGCTTCACCCGCTTGCGGTACGCGCGGATACGCGCGGCAGGGGCATTGGTATGGCGCTTGTACATGCGCTTGAGGATGCGGCGCGCCAAAAAGGCGCCTTTACGCTTTGGCTGGGTGCGGATGATGAAAAGGAAGGCGGCGAAACTTCGCTTGCCAATGTGGATCTGTTTGACGACCTGCCTGCGCGCTTAAAAGACTTCCAGCCCGGCACGCACCAAAGCGCGTTTTATTTAAAGCTCGGCTACAAGGTCATCGGCGTAATGCCGGATGCAAATGGCAAAGGCAAACCCGACATCTATTTGGGCAAACGGCTTGTTTGAACACGAGGGAAAGAGCCAAAATACATGAGCGATTATATTTTGGAACTGAGAAAGCTCGTAGGGCATAGGCCGCTTTTGCAGTGCGGCGCGAGCGTGATCGTGGAAAACGAAAAAGGTGAGCTTTTGCTTCAGCTTCGCACGGACAATGGCTGCTGGGCGTATTCCGGCGGCTCGGTAGAGCCAGACGAGGAGGTCATGGAGGCCGCCCGCCGCGAGCTTTTTGAGGAAACCGGGCTTGAGGCGCTTTCCCTTTCGCTCTACGGCGTATTTTCGGGTGCAGATATGCACTACGTTTACCCAAATGGCGACGAGGTATCAAACATCGACATCGTTTATGTATGCAAAAGCTATCGCGGCACGCTTTCGCCGCAGGCGGATGAGGTAAAAGAGCTTCGCTTTTTCCCGCCTGAAGCACTACCGGAAAACCTTTCGCCGCCCAATGCGCGCGCCCTTCGCCAATATGCAAGCGAGCGCCTGCGCGAGAAAACCGGTACCGATACGGTGCAGAAGTAATCGGCGGCATATACGAAACGGATAAAAGCTACAGGCTTTCGTAGTTCTCACGCGTTGACGGCAGTAGGCCAGGCAACGAGTGCAAACCTCAAAAAAGTGACACAAGGTACTTTTTGAAGAGCAAAAAAACCGCACCAAACGGTGCGGTTTTTTATGTTTGCGGCGTTTAGCCGATGAACTCCTGCGTCCAGTAGTTGCCGCTCGCAACGTACCCTACGCCGATGGTGGTGTAGTTCGCGTTGAGGATGTTTGCCCTATGGCCTTCTGAATTCATCCATGCGGTCACAACGGCTTGCGGTGTGGCATAACCCTTAGCGATGTTTTCGCCCGCGGTGCGGTACGAAATACCGAAGGTTTTCATCATGTCAAACGGAGAGCCGTAGGTTGGACTGGTGTGCGAGAAGTAATTGTTGTCGTGCATATCCTGCGACTTCAGCCTTGCCACGTCAGAAAGCTTGGAGCTCAGCGTGAGGGGGTTCAAGCCGTAGGCCGCGCGCTGCTCATTCACAAGCTCAACGACCTGTTTCTCATAGGAAAGGTTGTCCGCGTCGGAAGAAAGCTCGGGCTTTTTCGTGGCCGCGGGCGCTTCCGTCGCGACGGGCGTTTCAACAGGCTTTGCCGTCACAACGGGCGTTGCCGTTACCGCGGGGGTCGCAGTGGGCTTGGTCGTTGCGGCGGGCGTTGCCGTTACCGCAGGGGTTGCGGTGGGCTTCGCCGTTGCGGCGGGCGTTGCGGTTACCGCAGGGGTTGCGGTGGGCTTCGCCGTCGCGGCAGGCGTTGAGGTTACGGGTACTTTTACACAGTTGCTGTTGGTGATGAGCTGCTTCAAAAGGGCATTCAGCATGGAGCTGAATCTGGAATTGTTGCAGTTCGCACCGGAAATCACGACGTTGGAAACGGTACCCGTATTTGCGTTGCCGGAAAGCTGAGTTTTTACCGTTTCGAGCGCTGAGTTAAGGTCGGCAGAGGTCACATTTTCAACGGCGTTCGTGTTGCTGCCATTGTCCGTACTGCCTTTTTTGTCAGCGGCAGCAACCTTCGCACAGGCTTTGCTCAGAGCGTTTTCGCACAGTGCCGCACGGTTCAAGATCGTGCTAAGCTGATTGGACGAGCATGTCAGGCCGTTTACGGCGACGGAGTCGCCACAGTCGGGCAAACTGGAAACGAAATTGATGCCCGCAACATTGCTTGCGCAATTTCCAAGCGCGTCATACAGGCTGTTTGAGATACCCAAAACGTTGCTTTGCGCATTTGCGTATTCCAAACAATTTGTTGCAGCGGGTGCGGCGTAGGCAACCGAGGAAACACCCAGGAGAAGTACTGCGGCTAAAACCGCGATGATTTTTTTCTTCATGGTTTTCACCTCCTGTTGCACATTGTAAGGGGTCAGCACGTGAAAAAAAAGCTGTAAATGCTTCCACACATGGCTGTAATAGGCAGAATTCAGGTGTTTTAAGATGGCAAAAAGGCAGATTCAGGAAATGCGCTTGTGTAAATATATTTCCTATCGCCTTTTGTGTCTTTTTTACGCCGTAACGCAGGTTTGTGCCCGCCCTAAAAAGTGTGCTTTTCCAAGTACTTCCATCGGGTTCCTAAGAAGCGCCACTTAATACTAACCTAAAACCCAAGCTTTTATGCATTTTTTTTACAAGCATAACACAGGGCTTTGCTGATTTCATTGTAAAATTATTCATGTTGGCCGTTTTCGTATTAGGGCTGAAAATTTGTGGTCACTCCTGGCGCAACACCAACGAAATCTTTTCAAATTCCAAAGATTCCAATGCAAAAACAGAAGGAAAAATCTACCTTTTTTCATATTTTCGCAAACCAATGTATAAAACTTCCTCCATTTATGTATAATTTTTCTTTTAAATTTTGCTTTCCTTTATTATATAAATATTCTATAAACATTGTATGAACGGCATTTGACTTGCCGCATAAAAGAAACCCGCAAACGGCGCATCGACGCGGCAAGCGGGTATAAAAGCAAGTATTCGCATTCAGCCGCAGTTCGGCTTTTTGACAGTTTCGTCGTAAGGCAGCAAAAACTCTACAATTCCCGAGGCATATGGCGCAATGTCGTACTGCTGATAATAAACGACAATGCCTTGCGGCGTAATATAAAAGCTGTTGGGGTTGAAATTCTGCACGATCAGCTTTTTGTAATCCTCAAAATAGATACCGGGGTTTTCGGCCATGTTCTTCTCCGCCTGTTCTATGATGCGTTCGGTTACATACCTCTGATAATCCGTGCCTTGCTTAAAAAAGCTCGCAAGCGGCACGCGCCATCCCGTATTCAAATCCCATGTTTCCGAGCCGCGCGCGGTGATGCCGTGCGCGCCGCCCGTATACTCGTACCGGTCGTGATAATAGCTCAAATGACAGGATTCGTTGTAAGTAATGGTATAATTAAGCACCGCTTCGTACGGGTGAAACGGGAAGCCGTTGATTTGTGAATACCTGTAATCGCGGATAGCTTGCCTGTAAAGCGTGTTGGAGGAATGGTTAAGAAAGCTCCCGACCTCCATGCGGATGCTCGAGTTGATGCGAAGTTCCGCCATTCGGTTGTTCGGAAGCTCCACGTCAAAGTGTTCCGTGGAAACGCGGATCATGGTAACGCCCTTAAAAGAAAGGCTGCGGTTGGTTATTTGCGCGATGATTTTTGCGCGCTCATTTATTGAAAGTTCCATTCGGATCCCTCCCTTGTATGCTATGCAGCAGCAATTCCAAACGACACGTACAAAAATATGGCATTTTTCACAATCATTTGCGGATTGCCGTGTTTAAGATGTTGAATTTTAGCCATATGTCTAATACAATATAAATATTAGGACGCGGTCGATTAAACATCGGCGCCGCCTTTTTTGAAAAGCAATTCGCGCGGCCGTCCGTACGTACGAGGAGGATTTATGGATAACAGCAACGATAGGCGTGTACGCAAAACAAAAGCCTTGATCCGCCAATCGCTGACGCAGCTTTTGAGCGCTAAAGAACTCAGCGATATCTCCGTCAGCGAGCTGACCAAGCTCTCCGACATCAGCCGCGGTACTTTTTATTTGCACTATAAAAACGTTTTCGATCTTTTTGAGCAAACGGAAAACGAGCTGGTGGCGGATGTATGCACCATCATCTCCGACCTGCGTGGCCAACAACAGTGGCCCTCCGCTTCCGCTATGCTTGACCTGTTCCGCTACGTTGCTGCAAATGCGGACTTTTTTGCCGCCGTGCTTCGCGTAAAGGAAACGGAATTTTTTAAAAAGCTTACCGACCAACTCAAACCTCAGACCGCTGAGGACTGGGCAAACCTCTTGCAGGGTGCTGATGAAAGCATGTTTGAATATTGTTACGCGTTCGTTGCAAGTGGCTGCACGGCGCTTTTGAAGCAATGGTTTTTATCGGGTATGAAGGAACGGCCTGAGGTCATAGCTCATTTCGCCTCCCAGCTTACCAACCATCTTTTTGTTACCGCAGCGCGGATTAAGGCCCCTTCATAATAGAAGTAAGAGCTTTATAGTACTAGCAAAAGCGGAGGGCAATGCCCTCCGCTTTTATTCATCAACTACAAATTCCATTTTCCCTCAAAAAGCCAGTACAACGCCACCCTCGTTTGCGTATACGGAGCTTGCACAGCTGGTAGAAAGCACAACTACCTCATCAAAATGATAACGTTCGCCGATGATATCCGCAAGCTTTTGGGCCAGCGACGGGTTGTTGCAATGCGTGATTACAATGCTTTCTCCTTCGGTGCGCTTGCCGCTTTGCTCTACCGTATCTGCGAGCTTTTGAAGCACCTGCTTTTCGCCTCGCGCGTGTGCGAAAAGTGCAATGTTGCCGTCATCGTCGGCGCCCATCAAAAGCCGTATGCCTAAAATGGATACAAGCCGCTCCGTAATGCGGTGAAGTCGGCCGTTCTTTTGCAAATTTGTAAGGTTTTCAAGAACAAAATAGGTTTTCATTTCCTTGATGAACTTTTCCATTGCCGGTATGATGTTGGAACGCTCCATGCCCTGCTGAATCAAGCGGCTAAGTTTTCGCACCACAAGCGCTTCGCCTGCGGTCGCACTTTTCGAATCGAACACATGCGTAACGGCACCTTCCGCCTCCGCAAGCTCCTTTCCCGTCATGGCGCTTGCGTAAGAGCCGGAAAGGTTTCCTGAAACCGTAACCGCATAGGACTCCTTCGCTTGCACAAAGGCATCCCGATACATGCCCGGCGGCGGGCATGAAGAGGTTATTTTTTGCGCAGCTCTCATGTCCGCAAGGAAGCTGTTCATATCCAGCGTGCCGTCATCCTCGTAGGTTTTGCCGTCCAAATGCAAAAAAATGGGGATGATTTTCGCGTTATATAGTGCGCAGAGCTGATCGTTCAAATCACTCAGGCTATCGGCAATAATTTTAATGGACATGCGTATACCTCGCTCATCAAAGTTTCCGAATTGTTTTCTCTATATATTATATTGCATTTTGCACCCCTGCCGCAAGAAAGCGAATGTGAAACCTTTGTGTAACTAAGCGAACTTAGCACGTTTTTGCAGGTTTTGCGCGAAAAAGGCCGGCGCGCCCTCGCCGGCCTTTTTCTTTGGATGCGACATGCCCTTTGCCGCATTCGCAATGCTGCGGTAAAAGCCTTTCTTCAAATCCTATGTTTTTTAAGCCTCCTGCGGTTCAAACGCCCGCTTCCAAGCCTCGCTACCCACGCCGATTTCACGCTCATCGATGGGCGCGCCTTGATGCAGGGTATAGTGCTTGGTGCAGCGGAACACGTAACGCGAGCCGAGGAGCACGATGGGTACGTTGAAGTACACGATGAGAATGTTCCCAAGGTCACTCAAAAGCCACAAATTATCAAGTTGCATGCCCGCAAGGTTTGTAAACAGCCCGAATGTAAGCACGAGCAAGCATATCAAGCGAACGATGTTGATGAAACCCTTGTTCTTACTGATGCGATTTGCGGAAATCTCCGAAAAGCTGATGAAGCCGATGACACAGGTATAGGCAAACAGGAAGAAACAGAACGATATGATCAAGATCGAGGCAGTATCGAGCCACCCAGCGGGTGAAAGCGCCTGTGCCGAGGTGAGGTATTTTGGCAGCCTGTCTAGCGCCATCCACGCCTCACCGCCATCTCCCGACCATTGATGTGCCATTACAACCACAAAGCCCGTAAGCGTGCACAACACCAGCGTGTCAAAAAACACGCCGAGCGATTCCGCAAGCCCCTGCTTGCTCGGGTGATCGGTATCGGCAGTGGCGGCCGCCATGGTGAGCGTACCCTGACCCGCTTCGTTTGACATGAGGCCGCGCTTCACGCCCTGCGAAAGCACCGTGCCGAACGCGCCGCCAAACAACGCTTCCGGCGTAAACATGCTGGAGAAAACGGTCTTAAAGAAGTAGCCGACCTTGTCTAGGTTTAAAACCACCAAAAGGAGCGTAACGCCAAGGTACACAACCGACATCAACGGCACGAGCTTGTTGGATACCTCCGACGCCTTCTTGATGCCGCCAAATGCGATTACAGCGGTAACAAGGATTATGATGATTGTAAGCACGATATAAAACGGGGAATTCGAAGCGATTGTGCTGCCG
>JAEZGQ010000146.1 GCA_023416895.1 Bacillota bacterium
GGGATAATCGGCGTTGCTCCTGCCAAGGTTAATCAAGCTTTGCTTTTTCATGCGTGCGGTATCAAGCCAATACGGTTCAAAGAGCTCTTCCGGAAGTTTGAGCGCACGCGCTTGAAAATTTGAGAACCAGCGCTTTTTGATAAGCCCGTACATCATATGGTACGTTGGTGCGGCCAACGCGCCAACAAGCGGCATACGCACGACGAGCGCGCTTTCAATGACCGCATGCTGCGCAATGTCGGGGCGCTGCGACAAAACCTCTATGGCAATCTGCGCGCCAAGCGAAAGCCCGCACAACGCGTAAACCTTGCCATCAAACCGCTCGTCGATCAACCGTATGAGCTTGTTTGCGCAAACCTCTATGGTTTCAAAGGTTTCGTCGGCATTTTCGCCGTGGCCGTCGATGATGGGCGCAATCACACGGAAATCATCCGTTAGGTACGACGCCACCCCCTGTACCGACCACCACGAAAGCCCGCCTCCATGAAGAAGCAAGATTACCGGCTTATCCGGCGCGTCGTTGAATGCATGAAGAAGCATATTGACACTGCCTTCCCCGCCTTGCGGCATAGGATGATTATACCACACAGTGCCTCTTTTTTCTTAAAAATGAAAAACCGCCCAAAGGCGGTTTAAACGTTTTCATTTGTTAGAAATTACCTGTCGGGCATCATTGCTCGGATAAGTGCGTGGCGCTTTCGCATATCGTCATGCTCGGAGGATTCGATGAGCGCCGCATAGCGCTCAAGCGCCATGTCGATGATGCCATCCCACGGTACGGCGATGGTCGTTTTCGCCCGCTCGCCAAGAGCCCTTAGAAGAGCCGTATCATGTAGGCTTTTTTGAAGAACGTCGGCAAGATCCTGCGAGGTGTCGTCGGCAAGAAGGCCGTTTTCCCCATCTCGCACCACTTCCGCAGCACAACTTCCACGCGTTAAAACGGCAGGCGTACCCATGGCCGCCGCTTCGCGCAGTACCATAGGCGCGTTGTCGTAGATGGAAGGGAACACAAAAAGCGACGCGCGCTGGTAAAGCCCGTCCAAAAGCGCTGCGTCTTGAAGGTGGCCGGTGAATACAGCCGCATCCATAAGCCCAAGCTCTTTTACCTTCACGCGAATATCGTCTTCATCCGGCCCCTGACCCGCAAACACAAGCCAAAAGCGCTCACCGCGTGCCTTGAGAAGCTCTGCTGCCTCCAAGATACGCAGGATGTTCTTTTTCCAATTGATCTGCCCTACAAAAAGAAGCACAGGCTTATCATCACCGAGCGAAAAGCGCGCGTTTGCGAGCGCAAGGTCTTCGTCGCGCCGCGGTCGAATCTCGGTGCCGTTTGGCATTACATGCACCTCACCCTTGTAGCCGTAGTCGTGCAAAACATCCGCAGAGGACTGACTTACCGCCCAAACCTCATCGCAGCGCTCGTAAAATTCCACCACATAGCGCACACCGATGGTGGCGAGCACCTTGCCCGTTGCCTTATAAAAATCGTCGTAATATTTGGAATGGAATGTTCCTACAAGCGGGATGTCGCGCTTCATGGCGATGCGAAGCGCTTCCTGACCGGCCGTAAAAGGATCGTGCGCGTGCACGATGTCCAGAGGAATGGAGCGCACGCGCTCATAGTAGTGCCTGTCGAGCATGGCGATGCCCGCCCGGTACTGCGGCGAACCCGGCACGGGAACGCCTGCAAAATCCACTATTTCAAACGGAAATTTGCCGCGGTAGCCGGTATCGTTCGCAGGCGTGATTACATAGCAATCGTGCCCTTTTTCGCAAAGCTTTATGGCATAGTTATAGACGACGCGCCCAACGCCATCTACGATCGGTAAAAACGAATCCGAGAACTCTCCGATGTTCAAGCCTTGTCCCCCTTCCCGAAAGGTTCCATCTTACTCCTCATTTTAGCTTTTCGTTATCTTTTGGACAAGCGGCACCGACACTTTTTGACCATATGTTTACATCTTCGCCAAAAACAGTAGAATCCGCGTTTACCTCCTCTGGCAAGCGAACCGAAGGAATCACGTTTGATCGAGTATAGTTTTTGCTGTAATACGGATCACCCTTCCTAAGCGCTTCTTTTAATGCGGCAAAGGCCATAAAGCGGCTGGTCGGCGTTTCATCCAACGCATCGTTCCAGCCCGCGCAAACCCTTACCTGGCAAAACGGCGTATATACGCAGGCAAGGCCGTTTTTTATAAGCTTTTGGCAGAACAGCACCGGTGCGCACTCGCTGGCAAAACCATCATCGAAACCGCCCGTACCCAAAAACACCTCCCTTGTTACCGCCAGTAGGCTCCCGCTCAACGCGCTTACGCCGCGTATGGCGTTGATGAAGCGGTTTTTGAAAAGATCGTCCGCGTTGTTCTCGCTGCCATAAAAGGGGCTTTGCGCAAGGCCGCAAAGCCCAAGAACAAGCCCCGCGTGCGCGATGCGGCCGTTTTCATCCACAAGCTTGCCGCCCACCGCACCAACCCCGAAACGGCAAAGCTGTTCCAAAATCGCATCGAGCCAAACGGGCGACACGATTTGCGCGTGCACGTTTAAAAACACGAGCGTGTCGCAAGGTACCGCCCGTGCTGCGGCTTCGCATGCTTTCGCATAACTCAGCCCCTCACAGTTTACAACCTTTGCCGCGCCGTTTTTTTGAAGCAGGCTCAAGTACGTTTCAAAGCGAGGTTCACCCTTTTTGCGTGCCGCTACCACAATGCGATAATCATCGTAAATGGTATTTTCCTCTATGCTTTCAAGAAGCCTTCGAAGCGGCGAAAGCTGGCCGTCCGCCATTACTACAATGCTCACTCTGGGGCTTTTTCGCGGCACAACGGCGGTGCGGAAGCTGTTTTCGTAAAGCCCGTCCGCCGCGCAGCCGTGTAAGCGCTTTTGCGCAAGATATGCGTCGATCGCCGCGCGCCCTTTTGCGGAGCCGATATCGTCTTCGTGCACACGGCGTGCATACAAAACGCGCGGAATGTGGAGTATGGTTTCACTTCGCGAGGCACAACGCAGCGCATATTCATACTCGTCACCCGCGCCGCTTGAGAGCTGTTCGCCACAACGTTCAAACACCGCACGGCTCGAAACGAGCGGGCGACCGATACAGTTATAACTCAAGAGAGTGTATTCGTTGAAATCTGCCTTCAGATGGGGTGCGTGCCGCTCACCGCTTTCGCCCATAATGTCTTCATCGGCATACAAAAGATCGGCATCCGGATTTTTTTCAATGGCACGTGCAAAGCAATAGAGCGCATCCGGCGCGAGCACGTCTCCCTCGGAAATGTAGAGAAGATAATCGAACGAGGCCGTCCATGGGCGTTCCCCAAACGAGAAATTTTTGTAGGTCTGCGCTTCAAGCGATGAAACGGTACGGGAAAGCCATTGCGGGTTTTTCACTTTCTCGTCGAGCGCCACATAAAAACGCGGTGAAAAGCCGAATGCCGCATTTTTCTGCGCATTCAGCTCCGCAATTCCGGGCGTGTTCGCCGCCGCAAAGGCACCATAGTTTGGATCGACCCCATAAGAAAGCACCCGATTGGGTCGCCTTCGAAGCAACGCACCCAGCGCATTCTCAAAAAAAAACAAGCCCTGTCCCATGCAACGGATTGTTGCCGGAATCGGGCTTTTTATTCCATTCTATGGCGTTATTCGCCGCAATAGTCGATCAGCATTTGCAAGGCATCCGGCGTATCGGGGTCCACCTTAAAATCCGCGGCACTCAGGTATGCCTCGCGGCGCTCGTAATAAAGCCGCTCAATGTCCGCCCTGCCGCGCGCAAGAAGCGGCCTTCCTGAGGTGTCTTGCTTGCAAAGCTCCTCAAGCGTTTTGTCGAGATATACAATGCGCCCACTCCCCTTCATTATCTGGAGGTTGCCGGGGTGCGTTAGAATACCGCCTCCCGTCGCCACAACGCTGTAACCCTGCACCGCAGCGCGTTTCACCATAATGGCCTCCAGGCGTCTGAACTCCTCCTCGCCACGCGAAAAGAAAGTCTCCGCAATGCTCACGCCCGTCTCTGCTTTTACCATTTCGTCGGTGTCCAAATGGCCTTTCCCCACAAGCCGGGAAACCTTCATGGCGAGCTTCGACTTACCGGAGCCTGGCATACCCACAAAGTACACGTTGAGCCCGCGCCGCTGCTCGCGCTTGGAGGCACGCAACAAGGAAAGCATCATCGCCTGCACATAATCAAGGTTTTCGGGGTTTCTGACGCATTGCGCATACATTTCAAACAGTTCGCGCTCGCGTGCGGGATCGTAAATCGGAAGCCCCTTCTCGCGCTTGATCGTTCCCATTTTGCGTACGAGTTCCATACGCTTTTCCACAAGCGCCAGCACGGCGCGGTCGGTTTCTTCAATTTCGTGCCGGATCTCCGGTAAGCTAAAAAGCCTTTCTTCCATCACATGCCTCCGTATGCTTCCAAGAGTGCAATACACACTGCGGCCTCCACGGTAGCAAGCCCTCTTGGCAAAATACAGGCGTCGTGCCTGCCCTTAGAACAAAGGGTTTCGGGGGTGCGTGTGTTTAGGTCTATGCTTTGCTGTTCTCTTGCGATGGTTGGGATGGGGCGAAACGCCGTACGCACAACAAGCGGCATACCGTTTGCCATGCCGCCGTTTATGCCGCCGCTATGGTTGGTAAGGGTACTTATACAACCGTTTT
>JAEZGQ010000201.1 GCA_023416895.1 Bacillota bacterium
GGGCAAAATTGCCCTGGTTGATGGCGAGCGCCATGCGGAAAAGCGAGTTTACATAGAGAATTTGCTCGCCCACATACACATCCGCAAAGCTTTTGCCATAGGTAACGCGGTTGTTGTAAACGAGCGTATGCCCGTTTCGTATGGCGACCTCCACCTGCGAGCCGTATTCCACACCAAGCTTTAAAAAATCCTCACGGGTGATGTTTGTCCAAAGGCTCCCGAAGCGCACATCAAGCGTGTCAATGCAGCCCATAATGCTGTGTTCGTCCGCTTGCACGATGCCCACGGTAAGCTCCGAAATGGCAGCTTCGTCAAGAAGCTCGCCCACCTCTTCAAAGTTAATTTTCCCTGCAGCAAGCTTTGCGCCGGTGTTGGCGTAAAGGTCGCGCCCGTGGAAGGTATAAGAGCCGCCGCTGTCGCCGCGCATGTGCTGCCCCTCGTCGATGCGCCGCACGCTCTCGATGCCCACATAAAGCTTTAGGTGCGTCAAAGTACCGTTATCAGGCGTTACCACATAATGCCCGAGCTTTGTTTTTGCCACCACGCTCTTTCTGTCGCTGCCCACACCCGGGTCCACAACGCTCACGAAAACCGTACCTTTGGGCCAGTACTGCACCGTTTGAAAAAGCCGGTACGACGCTTCCCAAATGTCGTAGGGAATGATTTCGTGTGTCAAGTCAAACAGGCGGAGCGTTTCATCCACCCCCAAGGCCACGCCGTACATGGCCGCAACCGCGCCGTCCACAAGCCCAAAGTCACTTTGAAATACCAGAGTTTTTTCCATATTCCCTCACCGTTTCAGGCCAAAGCCTTATTTTTCAAACCGAACCTGCCAAGTAGCCCCGTAGCCAAGCTTATACTGTTGCTCGAGGTTTCCCTGCACCACCGCCATGGCCACGCGCATCAGCTCGTTGTTATAAATCATCACATCACCCTGTTTTGCGTAACCGAACGACTTTTCAAAAAGGAGCTTCCCTTCATAAATGGGCTTGCCTTCGTGCGTAACGGTGGTTTTAATTGTATCGCCGTAGAGAAAGCCCGCTTTTTCAAACAACTCCAGCGGAATGTTCGTCCAAAGGTTGCCGAAGTTGGGGTCGTTGATTTCAAAAATGCCCTTTACGGCGCCGTTTTCAAGCGTAGCCTCCGCAATGGGAAACTCCACGATCTCCTCCACGGGGTATGCAGGGCCAACCTCCTCGTAGGTGATGATGCCCGCGGCAAGACGCGCCGCGCAATAGCCGAAAAGGTCGCGACCATGGAACACCGAAACGCCCGACGTGCGTTGAAGGCGGTTTACGCTTTCGTCGATTTCTCTTACCTCGGCAATGCCCATAACACGCTTTACATGTGTGAGCGAGCCGTTGTCCGGCGTAACGACAGTATAACCGTCGAGCGTTTTTGCAACGCAAGCGCGCCGCTTCGTGCCAACGCCCGGATCTACCACGGAAACAAAAATGGTATCCTTCGGCCAGAACTCCATGCTCTGGTAAAGGCGGTAGGAGGCACTCCAAATATCGTAATTGGGCAACTCGTGCGTACCGTCGATGATTTCAAGGCTGCGATCCACCGATTTTACGACCCCGTACATGGCGCATACCGCGCCTTCCTTATAGGTAAAGTCCGTTTGAAAAACAAGCATCGGTTTTTGGTTCATTTTTGCTTTCACGCTCCATGTTTTTTTGTGTTGCCGTTTTTCCGCTTCAAACGAACGGGTTCCAGAAGCGGTCGTGGTTGATAAATACCGATACAGCAATGGTGAAAAGGAAGATTGCCGCACACAGGATAAGCGCGACCCAATCGAGCCGCCCGAAGCTTCGCCCTGTGTACCATGTGCGCTTTTTGCTTTTTCCAAAGCCCCTTAAGTCCATCGCGTTGCTGATGGATTCCACGCGGTCGAGCGTGGAGAAGATGAGCGGCACGATGATGATCAATGCGTTTTTAAAGCGGTTCATAAGCTTCGCCTTTTTGCTCATGTCGAGCCCGCGTGCCTGCTGCGCCATGGAAATGTTGTTGTAATCCCGCTGGATGTCGGGAAAATACCGCAGGGTAAGCGACACCGCGTACGCCGCGCGGTAGCCGACGCCTACGCCGTTGAGCGCCGAGGCAAACTCGCTCGGGTTGGTGGTGAGGAGGAAAATCATCCCGAGCGGCACTACCGAGGCGTATTTCACCATTTTGGTACCCTGATAGAGAAGCTGCTCCCAAGTAAAGCTGAAATTGCCGAACAGCCGCGCAAACTCGTGGCGCGTGCCGTAAATTTTCACGCCCTCCTCGGGGGAAAACACATAGGAGATGACAAAGTTTGTGAGGATGAAAATCGCCACATAGATGACCATCAGCCGTATCTGCGAAAACTTAATTTTGGAAACACGCAATACCCACAGCGAAAACGCCATGATGCAAAGGATCACCCTTATATCGTAGGAAAACATGACGCCGAAGGTAAGAAACAAAAAGCAGATGAACTTTGTAAGCCCCGACATACGGTGGATGGGCGTATCGAGCTTGTTGTAGGAAAACACCTTGATCTTCATGCGCCGCGCACCCACCTTTCGTGGTCGATGAAGCACTGCACGAACGCCGCCGCATCCTCGATGCCCGAGCGGCGCGCAAGCGTATAAAGCGAGGTTTCCCGAAGGTTTGCGCGCTCAATTACAACATCATCTGTAAGGATTTGGCTCGCGGGCGCATCCGCAATCAGCTCGCCGTCACTCAAAACCACCGCGCGCGGCGTATATTCGAGCATCAGGTGCATGTCGTGGGTGATGAGCACCACCGTAACGCCCTTTTGGTTTAAGTCCAAAAGGAAGCGCATGATTTCCGTATAATGCCTGTAATCCTGCCCGGCGGTCGGCTCGTCGAGAAGCAAAATGCGCGGGTCAAGCGCCAGCATGGCGGCAACCGTTACGCGTTTTTTCTGCCCATAGCTCAAAGCCGAAATCGGCCAGTCGATAAACGGAGAAAGCCCGCAAATATCAAGTGCCTGTTTTACGTGCTCTTTGATGGTCGCTTCATCCGCACCGCGAAGCTTGAGCCCAAGCCCCACCTCTTTGGCGATCATGGTTTCGCTAATCATCTGGTTTGGGTTCTGCATCACAAGGCCGATGTATTCCGCGCGCTCGCGGATGGTTTGGCCTTCAATGTTTTCGCCCTCGTAGAAGATGGCGCCGGAATCCGGCTTTTCAAAGCCGCACAAAAGCTTGGTGAGCGTGCTCTTGCCCGCGCCGTTTCGCCCAATGATGCTAAGCATTTCCCCGCGCCGTACGGAAAAGGAAACATCCTTGAGCACGGGCTTGCCGGGATCGTAGGAGAAGCCGATCTTCTCCATAGAAAGAAGCGTTTCGCCGTCCTCACAAGGCGCCATGCGCTCCGCTTCGCGCATCCACGTTTTAAGCGCCTGTTCACAGGAGGAAACGTCGAGCGTTTCAATGTGCCCCGGGCGCATTTCGGGCGTAAGCGTTACGCCCGCGTATTTGAGTGCCGTTACATAAAGCGGCTCCCTGATTCCGTTTTCTTTCAAAACATCGCTGCACAAAAGCGTATCGGCGGGCATATCCGCAACGATACGCCCATCGTTTACCACAACGATGCGATCCACATGGCGGTGAAGCACATCCTCCAAGCGGTGCTCGATGATAACGATGGTTTTTCCAGTTGCCTTATGGATGTCGTCGATGATCTCGATGGCGGTTTTGCCGGTCGCCGGGTCGAGGTTTGCAAGCGGCTCGTCGAACAAAAGAATTTCCACGTCGTCGATCATTACGCCCGCAAGCGAGGTGCGCTGCTTTTGCCCGCCCGAAAGCTCAAACGGCGAGTTTGTAAGAAAGCGCTCCATATCGACCATGCGCGCTACCCTTTGCACGCGCTCGCGCATTTCGGGAGCGCTTATGCAATCGTTCTCGAGCGCGAAGGCGATGTCCTCCCCCGCTGTAAGACCAACGAACTGACCGTCGGTATCCTGCAAAACGGTACCCACATGCTTAGAGAGCTTAAAAATATTCTGGCGCGCGACCTCCATCCCCGCTACCATGAGCGATCCGGTGGATTTACCCTTGTAGGCAAACGGAATTAACCCGTTGATGCAATGCCCCAGCGTGCTTTTTCCGCTGCCGCTGGGGCCTACAATCAAAATCTTTTCACCGGGATGAATGTCGAGTGAAATGTCGTACAGCGTGGGTTCCGCCTGCGCCAGATACTGAAACGTGAAGTTGCGGAACGATACGACAGGATCCACATTTCCCATAGATGCTTCCTTCGGTTTGTTTTTCAGGTTTTACTCCGCCTTCTTGAGGCTGCCTTCCTTGGTGCGGGTGGCGGAATAGATGGCGAGTAGGATTGTGCCGATCACGCCGCAGCTGACGGAGTTCATAAGCGCAGCGATTGCGCCCTGCGTGAATACGAGCTGCACAGGTTCCGCATAGATTACAATGTCGAGCACCGGTGCGATCACAAGCCACGCGATCACGTTGCCGATGATCTGGATGAGGTTGAACGCAAGAATGCCCTTGATCTTGAACTCACCGCGGTCGGCGTTCACAAACTTATAGGCAAAGCCATACACGAAGCCCGAAACGCCGCTTGCAACAACCCAGCTCCACCAAGGTGAGCCGTACTGCACAAAGTCGGAGAGGCCATGGCCGATGAAGGCGATGAGGCCGCCCGCGATGGGCCCGAACAGCGCGCCAAAAAAGCCCGCGATGCCGTATGCGGTTTGAAATTGGGTCTCAGGGACGGGAGAAGGCACCTTGACGAACATGAACAGCAGCGTAAAAATTGCTGCGCCAAGGCCGGTGGCGACGATCGTTTTGGTGTTCACCGCGAAAAGTTTCTTCTTTTCCATGACAAAACCTCCCAAATTATAATTTCTGTGCCCCGTTTATAAGGCGCTCGCGCGCCAAAACACATTCAAAAACCAAGGGAGCTATTTGCTCAAAACCGAAAAGCTCACATCGTAATGCGCGGGAAAAAGGTGGTGCTTCAAGCGCGCAAACGCGTCGCCGCCGCGTCCATAAAGCACTTGCTCGATGTAGAGAACCGGTTCCCCCTCCTGCGCATCCATGCGCCAAGCAAGCTCACCCATGGCGCGTATTGCGCGAAAGCTTACATCCGCCGCTTTGGCGTGAACATAAAGGGTGTTTTTTAAAAGCTCGTCCACATTCTTCGGAGCAGCAGGGTCTACACCAAGCTCCTTAAGAAATGCCGAAGCGATTTGTACAAACGAATGAGCAACGATTCGACTTGCCGAACGGTACGCGCAGTTTGCGGCGAGCACAAAATCCTTCGGGCCGATATGAAGCTTTCGCTGCGCTACATCCGTAGGCGGGCCAAAGTTGTGCTGCACGCTTACGGCGTCTACGGTGCAAAGCGCGTAGGAAAGCACGGGGTTTACGATTTCCGTAGGGTCGGATGCCTTTCGCTGCGGCCTTAAGCACACATAGTTGCCGCTGCCGCGCTGCTTTACGATAAGCCCATCCTCCGCCAAAATAAGAAGCGCCTGCCGCAGCGTATACCTACCCGTACCGTAACGGCGGGCCAGTTCCATTTCGCCAGGCAGGCGTGAGCCGGGTTCATACACCCGCTCCGCAAGGTCGGTATATAGGCGGTTATAAACCTCCAAATACGTTGGCAGCTTTTCAAAACCGTCCGCAAGGTTTGCCATACCGCACCCCTTTTTTAAACCGTGCTGATAAACATACAACGAACCATACCAAAAGTTGTTGACAACTTTGCTATCATCATACC
>JAEZGQ010000155.1 GCA_023416895.1 Bacillota bacterium
GGCGAACTTGAACCGGTTGCCTTACGCCGTAATCCGCCACGCTTTGAACAAGCTCGGTCATTTCGTTATCCTCGCGGATTTGGAACATATGCCCCTTGAAAGCGAATAGATCGTCAAGCGGTAGCTCAACGATTTGCTTTGCGTTTGGGGGAACCGGCTGAAAAGAAGATGAGGAAGCGGGTGGAGTGGCTTGCTCGGCTTGCCGCGACGCTTCGGTGGAAAAAAGGTCATCGACTGTGGTCAACTTCATGTTTCTCACGCTGGACATTGTTAAGTACCTCCTTTGTTAATGCTTCATATGCCGCAGCCGCTTTACCATGCGCATCATATGCAAAAATGCTTTTGCCTTCAACGCTGGTTTCAGCGGCCTTAATTGCAAGGGGGATTTCCGTTTTGAACACGCGCATTTTATCCCCGAAATTATTGCGAAGCATGTACGAAATATCTTTTGCAAAATTCGTGCGCGTGTCGGCCATTGTCACTAAGGCACCTTCAATTGTTAATGTGGGGTTGATGTTCCGTTTTACCTTGTTGATCGTCTGCAAAAGCTGCGTCATGCCTTTGGCAGGAAGGTAATGCGCCTGGACGGGAATAATGACGCTGTCGGCGGCTGTAAGTGCGTTCACGGTCATCATCCCAAGCGAAGGCATACAATCGATCAGCACATAATCGTACTTTCCCTTGACTTCGTTCAGGTAGTTGCGGAGAATAACCTCGCGGCTCATGGTGTTAACAAGCGATACCTCCATTGCCGAAAGCTCAATGTTGGCGGGGATAAGGTCAACGCCCTCGGCGTGGTGCAGGATACCCTCGTCCGGGGCTATAGGTTCTTCCGTTATCACCTTGGTCATGATGGTGGTAAGAGAAAAAGTCAGCTTATCCGGTTCTTTCCACCCAAGAGAATCCGTGAGATTGCCCTGCGCATCAGCGTCGATGAGCAAAACCTTGTAGCCGTGCCGTGCAAGCCCGACGCCCAAATTCACCGTGGTGGTCGTTTTCCCTACGCCGCCCTTTTGGTTTGCGATTGCGATAATCTTAGCCATGGTGGTAGTCCTCCATTTTATTATTTTGTTCGAAGGATGGCAGCGCCTCGAGGGATTTCTCTGCGCACTGAATCCTCGCGTGCGAGTAACGCGTCCAAATTGGTTCTTAAAGCTCTTTCTGCCTGAGTATAATCCTAGTCAGAAATCTCAAGCGGTAGTGCCTCAAACTCTCTAAAACGTGCTACGCGCTCTGATTTAATTGCTTGGATCGCAGCTTTCGCCTTTGGTCTTAGCGCATAATCAAGACGCCAGTGTTCCGGTGTTCTGTCGCGACGGGTGTATCCGATATTGCCGTACATTTGCGTATCCTCCTAAATAAATAAAAGAAGCGCAGCATATGCCACGCTTCAACTTTATTTAAAATCCATCTATCTGTGTAACCCATCAAGCCTTGACCTTGGTTGCTTGTCTTTTCCTAAAGCACGTTCTAAAACAGAGTTCCATGTTTTAACCGTGGCTTCTTGAAGGAAGTCAGCCAATGGAGCAATGAGCTCCTGCGCATCGTACGCTTCTAACGAGGCATAGTATTGCTTCCTATCTTCCTCATAGATAATAAGAGGCGGCTCGTCTTTCGTCATGAGATAATAATTTAATAAGGTTCGGCCAACGCGTCCATTACCATCCGCAAAGGGATGGATGAACTCGAACCTTGCATGAAAATAAGAAGCGGCTTTTAGGACATCCTGCCCTTGATAAGCATTGATTTCTTCAAGAAGATCCTGCATATCGTTTTCAACCTGATCCGGCCTTGAACCTACTTCGTGGATGCCGGTAACATAATCGTGTTTTTTGAATTCGCCTGGACGCTCACCTTGATCGACGTATCGGCGCTCATCATAGGTTCCTGCCGTGAGCAGGGAATGTATTTCGCGGACTAGTGACAGCGTAATGGGCTCCTTATCCACGATCTTTTGCTTGAGTATTTCATAGCAAATTTTCTGATTCTGTTGTTCAAATAGCGCACGCGGATTACCAGTAAAGCCTGTAACTTTACCGTTTTCGAAAATCTCTCGCGTGTCGTGGTAGGTAATCTCATCGTTTTCTATTTTACCGGAATGATATGCGAAAAGCACCCGATAGTGGCTTAGGTATTTGTCGAGTGCATCGGTGGAATCAACCTGGTAGCCCTTCCAAAGCTTCCTTATGGCCTGAAATCTCTCCATGGCGGTATGCTCCTTATGATTGTGAGGGTATTATATCACGAAAAGGCAGAAAACTTTGGAGAAAAAATATAAGAAAACTTGCAAATACCAAACCAATTTGATAGGATACAGCCATCCAAATAAGTGCCAGGTTGGTTATTAAGGCCATCCCGCGCCGTTGCAGCAACAGATGAGCACTTTAAGGATTTGCATGTCGATACCGCGGCTTTCTTTGGTAGAGGGGGCTGCGGTATTCCTTATAATAAAAGGAAAGGTTGTTCTTATAAGATAGTAGCATCGGCAGCCATATCCTCCAGAATGTCTGCGATGGGGTCGCCGGTGCATTGGATGTAGGAGGAGGTAAAGGGCACGCCGTTGGGGTCTGCGGGGAAAACGCCGCAGCTGTGCATGGTATAGTAGCCGCCAAGCCCCGCCGCTTCAATCTCCGCAAGGGACGCGCCGCGCATGCACTGGTGGATCATGGTGCCGATCATTTCCCAATGGGCCATTTCTTCGGTGCCGATGTCGTTTAAGGTTGCCTGCACCCGTTTATCCGGCATGGAGAACCGTTGGGTGAGGTAGCGCATACCGGCAGCCAGTTCGCTGTCGGGGCCACCGTACTGTGCCATGAGGAATTTGGCCATGCGCGGTTCGGGTTTGGTGATGTTGATGGGGTATTCAAGTTTCTTGAGATAAATCCACATACGCCTTCCTCCTTACTGCCACGGCCATGGCGAGCAGACGTAGCTGCCCACGTCTGTGGGCGAATGCCCGAAGTTCATAAGCGGGCCGTACTCCGCCTCGTAAAGCTTGATCAACTGCTCAAGCTTTTCCGAATAACATAGGTAATCCTTCAGCGCGAGTTCGTCTGTGGGGTTCGTGTCGATGTAGAGATTCAGTTCAACGCATACGAATTGGTATTCGCTGATTTTCGCCAGAAGTGCCGCTTGCGATGCTTCCATACCTGTTTCCCCCTTATACCGCATTATCGGACAAGCTCGGGGAACAACGTTCCCTGAGCAAGTGCGTCGGACGGGCAGAAACCGTAAGTATATTCCTGTATGGGGAACATCAGCTGCGCAAGCGCGTTCATGCCGCTCACACCCAGGACCCCACTGATGTCCGTACAGGGCGTTTCACATGCCATGCCGGCAACCACGGTGTCTTCCAAACTGGTTGCCTTTACGACAGGCGCTGAGCATGCGCAGCCGCATTTCGTCTGCGCATTGCTGTTTTTATACACGGTCATACCTCCTTGCAGGTTTTTTGTATAATATGCGTGGGGGTATACGACGGTTCATCTATATGTTAAAATAGCCACAAAGGGGTGTGAATGTATGTTAAAAACGGAAGGGCTTACCAAAAAATATGGTTCGCTAAAAGCGAACGACGATATTTGCTTTGAAGTGGCGGCGGGGGAAATTGCGGTTTTGCTCGGGCCAAACGGCGCAGGTAAATCCACAGCCATCAAAGCCATCGCCGGCCTTTTGCGCTTTCAAGGGAAAATCGAAATCGGCGGATATCCAAACAAAAGCGTGCAGGCAAAGCGGCTGTTGGGCTACATCCCGGAAATACCCACGGCATACGAGCTTTTGACCATCGACGAACACATGCAGTTTATCGCGCGCGCCTATTCGCTGGGCGACGGTTGGGAAAACAGGGCGCAGGAGCTAATTAACAGGCTTGAGCTTGCCGATAAAACAAAAAAGCTCGGCAAAGAGCTGAGTAAGGGTATGCAGCAAAAACTCAGCATCTGCTGCGCGCTTTTGAGCGAGCCCAAGCTTTTGCTGGTGGACGAGCCCATGGTGGGGCTTGACCCGCATGCCATCAAGGAACTCAAGAAAATCCTCCTAGAGGAACGGGCAAAGGGTACCGCCATCCTCATTTCCACGCATCTTCTTGACAGCGTGGAGGATCTTTGGGACAAAACCCTTATTCTCGTGGACGGCAAAATCGCCGTCACGCGCACCAAGGCGGAGCTTATGAACACGGGCGAGTCGCTTGAGCAGCTTTTCTTCGATATTACAGAAAAGAAGGATGAGGCCGCATCATGAGCGCAACGATGTATCTTTTGAGAAAATCCGTTCTCAACGGCGTGAAACAGGCGTTTAAAAAGCCTGCCGCCTTAATCGGGTATATCGTTATCCTTGGGTTTGTGGTGTTTACCATGGTGTCGGGCCAAAGTATCGAAGCGCGTGCGCCGCGAAACCTTGAGGTGTTTGCAGCGGCGGTGCTGGGTATTTACCTTTTGATCCTTATGCTTTCGGTGGCGCAGGGCCTCAAAGGCGGCACGGCGATTTTTCGCATGGCGGATGTAAATTTGCTGTTTACCTCGCCTGTAACGCCGCAGACCATTCTCGTTTATGCCATCGTGCGGCAAACAGGTATTCTTATTCTCGCTTCGGTGTGCATGCTGATGCAATACACCAACCTTCGCGTCAATTTCGGCCTCGGTGGCGACGCTGTGGGCGGGCTCATGATCGGCTATGTGCTTTTGGGCATCGCTTCACAGCTTTTGAGCGCCAACCTTTACGCGTTTTGTGCGTCGCGTCCCAAGGCGAGGGATATTGCCAACTATGTAATCCGCGGGCTCGGGGTGATGCTCGGCATTGGGTTTGTGGCGTATGTCGTCATCCAAAACGGCAACGTGGGAGAGGCAATCAAAGGTTTTTTTGGCGCAAGTTGGTGGAACTATGTGCCCGTGCTCGGTTGGTCGCAGGCCATTGCGGTTTACTCCGCACATGGCGACTGGACAACTGCGCTCATTTTCACGGGGCTTACGTTACTTTCGTGCGGCGGGCTTGGGCTGTGGCTCTATAAGAGCAGCTCCGATTATTATGAGGATGTTTTGGTTTCCGCCGAAACGATGCACAACGTGAAACAGGCCGCAAAAGAAGGCCGCATCATGAGCACCGGAACGGTGAGCAAGCGTGCCCGCAGGGAATTCGGCCCGCTGAAGGGAAGGGGCGCTTCCGCCTTCTTTTACCGCGCATGGCGCGAACAGCAGAAGCGGGGACTGTGGCTTTTCACACTTACCACCATCGGCGCGCTTGCAGGGCCATGCTTCGTGCTCATTATGCGCGCGGCGGAAGGTTCCATGAACGAGGTGGGTATCTGGCCGGGGCTTTACTTCTCGGCGTATTTGCTGGTGTTTTTGTCCATCAAGGATGGGCTGGCTACGGAAATGACGCATTATCCTTTGTTTCTTGCGCCCGCATCGGCTTGGAAAAAGCTCGTGGCAGTTTCTATGCCGCAAATCATCAAGTTTGCGGTGGACGCGTGCGTGTTTGCCGCCGTTTGCCTTGTGGCGCTGAAATCGCCGGTACATGAGGCACTTTTGTCCGCGCTTGCCTACGCGAGCATGGGGGCGGTGTTTGCCGCGTGCATCGTGCTTGTAGAGCGGCTTTTAGGCAGCAGCAAAAATACCGTGCTTGTGATGATGGTGTACCTCGGCATATTGATTGTCGTGCTTTTGCCGGGCTTTGTGGCGGGCGCGGCAATCGACTTTGCCGTACCGGCACTTGGGTACCTCGTGTGCGCGGGCTGGAACCTCGTCGCCTCCGCCATTATCCTGTTTTTGTGCCGCAACCTTTTGCATTCCATGGAAACCTAAGCGTATCGTTTCCGCTTGAAGGTGTGTTTTTGCCCCGTACGGCTTTTTTCCGCACGGGGCACTTGTGTTTTTGGTGCACAAAACATATACCGTTCTGAAATTCACGAAAATGCCGCAATGAATTACATTTTTCCTCACACCGCAAGCAAATAAAGAATTGCCAACGAGGGCTTTTTATGATAATCTACTATGACGGCTGAGAATGTTTTGGCGGCTTTAATAGCTATGCCTTTCATGTATCCCACTATGAACACTATTTTTCGGAGGTAACAACAGCAACTATGGCGACTTTGGAAAAGCTGCCCGGCAGCAAGGTAAAGCTCACGATTGAAGTCAGCGAGGAAACTCTGGCGGCAGCTACGCAGGAGGCGTACCTGAAAACACGCGGCAAGTTCAACATTCCGGGCTTCCGCAAAGGGAAAGCACCCCGCGCCATGATTGAAAACATGTATGGCCCGCTCGCGTTTTTTGACGATGCGTTTGATATTTTGTATCCCGCCGCGTACGGCGAAGCCGTAAAAGAACATTCTGTGCAGGCTGTGGATCGCCCCGATGTTTCCATCGAGCAGCTTGAAACCGGCAAACCCCTTGTTTTTTCCGCCACCGTCAGCGTAAAACCCGAGGTGACGCTTGGCCAGTACAAGGGTATAGAAGTTTTGAAGCGCGAGTATAATGTTACGGACGAAATGGTGAACCAGGCCATCGACGCGGAACGCGAAAAGGTAGCCCGCTACATTGAGGCCGAGCGCCCCGTTCAGGACGGCGACCTTGTAAATCTCGACTATTCCGGCAGCGTGGACGGCGTGAAGTTCGACGGCGGCACCGCGGAAGGCCAAGAGCTCACCATCGGCTCGCACACGTTTATTCCCGGCTTTGAAGAGCAGCTTGTCGGCATGACCGCCGGCGAGGAAAGAGACATTGAAGTTACTTTCCCCGAGGAGTATCACGCCGAGTCGCTCAAGGGCAAAAAGGCTGTGTTTGCCGTTAAGATTAACAACATTCAGGTGAAGGAACTGCCTGAGGCCGACGACGATTTTGCCAAGGACACCTCCGAGTTTGAAACCATTGCCGAGCTTCGCGATGCGAAGCGCAAGGAAATCGAGGAGCGCCTTAAGAAAAACGCCGAGATCGAAAAGGAAAACGAAGCCATTCAAAAGGTGGTAGAGGGCGCTGAGGTGGAAATTCCCGAGGCCATGGTGGAGCGCCAGATCGACGCTTCCTTGCAGAACATCGCCTACCGGCTCGCCTCGCAGGGGCTTTCGTTGGAGGATTACTTCAGGTATACCAACACCACCGAAAAGGCCATGCGCGACGATTTCAGGAAAGACGCGCACAACCGCGTGAAGGGGCAGCTGGTGCTTGAAGCCATTGCAAAGGCCGAAAACATAACGGCGGATGAAGCCTCCGTGGATGAAAAGCTGAAAGAGTACGCAGGCCGTTCGGGCAGCGATTTCGATACCTTAAAAAAGAGCCTCACGCCTGATGACATCGCGTATTTTGAAGACCAGGTGATTGTTGATAAAACCATCGCCGTCATCATGGATAGCTCCGTTGAAAAGGAAGCCGAAGGCGGCGAAGGCGAAAAAAAGGAAAAACCCGCCAAGAAAACTGCGAAAAAGGCTGCCGCAAAGGAAGAGAAGGCCGAATAGTATAGTAGGCGGCACGATATTTTTTGAAAACGCAATTTAGGAGGTGCGGCATGAACCTTGTACCCGTTGTTGTGGAACAAACCAACCGAGGCGAACGTTCCTATGACATCTACTCCCGCTTGCTCAAGGACCGCATCGTGTTTTTGGGCGGCGAGGTCGACGACGACAGCGCCAACCTTATCATCGCGCAGCTTCTGTTTTTAGAAGCTGACGATCCGGATAAGGACATCAACCTTTACATCAACAGCCCCGGCGGTTCGGTTACTGCGGGCATGGCGATTTATGACACCATGCAGCACATCAAGTGCGACGTAAGTACCATCTGCATCGGCATGGCGGCGAGCATGGGCGCGTTTTTGCTTACCGCAGGCGCAAAGGGCAAGCGCAAGGCGCTTCCCAACAGCGAAATTCTCATACACCAGCCGCTGGGCGGTGCGCGCGGACAGGCGACGGACGTTGCCATCCATGCCGAACAGCTTCTGAAAACAAGGCGCAAGCTCAACGAAATTCTCTCGCAGCGCACGGGACAGCCGATCGAGAAAATTGCGCTCGACACCGAGAGGGATAACTACCTTACGGCAGAGGCCGCCAAAACGTATGGCCTCATCGACGAGATCATCCCTCCAAGGAGGTAAACATGGCTAAATTTGACGACAAGGGCTCCATCCGGTGCTCGTTCTGCGGTAAATCGCAGGATGAGGTGCACCGCGTAATTGCGGGCCCGGGCGTATACATCTGCAACGAGTGCGTGGACCTCTGCCAGGAAATTCTGGAGGAGGACTTTGGCAACGTGAAGATGGACATGACGGAAATTCCAAAGCCCGCCGATATCGTGGCGACGATGGATCAATACGTCATCGGCCAGGGCGACGCCAAAAAGGCGCTCGCCGTAGCGGTATACAACCACTATAAGCGCATCAATACCGATGCGAAGCGCGACGATGTGGAGCTTCAAAAGAGCAACATCGTAATGCTCGGGCCTACCGGCTGCGGCAAAACGATGCTTGC
>JAEZGQ010000237.1 GCA_023416895.1 Bacillota bacterium
AGCCACGCGGGCGCGGAGCCATCCTCATAGGAAATGCCCGAAAGCACGCTAAAAAGCTCGTCGCGCGCGTCATCGGGTCGCTCCTTGAAAAGCTTCTTGAGCGCGCGAAGCGCGCATACGTTCATGCCCACCTCAGCGCTTTCAAGCATGGGCCGCGTATAGCGGATGAGCGCGCAGAGCTGCTCTTTCGTAAAAAGCGATGCGGGAACATGCGTAAGGCTATCCGCCAAAGAAAAGCAGTCGTCATGCGAAAACCGGGAAAACTTTGCAAGGTATGCATCAAGGTACACCTTCGCGCTTTGCGCCGGGCAGAAGCGGAACACCCATTCCACCACCACCTTGAGCGAGTTTTTGATGCGCAATTGGTGCTTGTAGGAAATTTTATGGTCGGGGTGTAGCAAAAGCTCGAGATAATCGTTGAACAGCGCCGCTGCCTCGCTCAAAAGCTCGTCCACTGCGGGCGCTACCGCCGATTCAGGCGCGTGCTCGGGCAGCTCCTTTTTGTAGGGCATGGCGCGGTTGGCAAGCACCCTGCCCATAATTTGCCCCGCATGCCTTCGCACGTCGCTTTCGTGGTGCATCAAAAGCTCATAGAGAAAGCTCAAAAGCTGCAGCTTGTTGGCGCGCGACATGTAGGTAAAGTATTCCTCGAACAGCCGTAGGTGCGTGCGCACGCTGTCGAGGTTTTTTTCGCTGCGCGCGTTTTCCAAAAGCCGCGCAAACGATGCGTTGGAGCTTACCGCATGCATGAGCGCGATGTTGTGCCCAACCGCCGTGAGGCGCAAAGCTTTAACCACTTCTTCGTCGTTTTTCAGCGACGCGTCGAGCGTTACGGGCACACAAAGCGCCGTAACGAACGGGTCGGCGCTCACGCCCAAGGAAGCAAGATACTCCTCAAAATCCCTGAGCTTATGATACACGCGCTCGTAGCGCGCGCGCTTTTCATCGTCTACATTGTATAGCTTAGAAAAAATAGCTTCGCGCGCCTCTGGCAGCGGAAAAATACGCATTTGCTCGCGTCCGTCGGGCGCTTTTTCGCCGCGCACGCGAAAATCCGAATAAATAAGAAGTAGCGATTCGATGGGCAGGTTTTCGAATTCCAGATCCCAAGTGGAATGGTTGGCGGCGATGTGCGCCACGGCGGGCATGCCGCTGAGGCGAAGCCACTGGTCGGTAAAATAATAATGGAGGTAGGGGATGCGCTTTGCGTCGTTGCCCCGGCAGCCGAACTTGCCGATGTCGTGGCAGGCGGCAGCAGCGCTCACAAGAGCTACGTCCGCGTGCGCACCCGCGCGGTTTGCCATTCGTGCCATGTGCACCGCAACGTGGTGTACGCCTGAAGCGTGCGCAAGCGGCGAAAACGGAAAAATCTCGTTGCCGATGCGCATCAGCTCCAAATAAAACGAATCCTCGCACGCGCGCACAAAGGCAAGGTATTCCTCGCGTACGCGGCTTTTTTCTCGTTCCTCCTCGGTAACAAACAAGAGGTCATAAAGTGCGTCGTAAGGGCGCAGCGTGCGCTCAAACGCCGCAAACTCGCGAAGCGCAATCAGGTAAAAAAGCATGGCCTGCTTTTGCCCTTCGCTTATAGGCGGCAAGTTGGAGGGGAAAAGCCCGTCGCTGAGCACGTCGTAAACAAACGGAAGCCACCCGCCCTGCGGTTGTTCGCAAAACGCCTCCATCACGTTCAGACACACATTTAGCGTATCGCTGCAAAGCGTTTCCTTTTTAAACGCCGCGCGAAGGACAGCCTCGCGAAAGCCCTTCTCACTGAAAAGCGCCTTGAGCGCCTGACGCGAAAGCGGCGCGTGCGGCGCGAACGATACCAAAAGCCGTTCGACAAGTGTTTTGTAAAAAGCCGTCAACGTTTCTTTTTTCACGCCGTTTCCCCTTACGCTTAACATGGGTGTTCTCTCCCCCATTATATACCACGCGCCGTCGCGAGAAAACAGCTTTTCGCCCAAGGGTCGCTGGTTTTAAGAAGCGAGACATATTTTCGGGCACAAAAAAACCCCGCTCGGATCGCCGTCCGTATACGAGGTCTTTTTGCGGCTGTAAAGTTTTTTGCTTTCCACCTTGCGCGTTACAGGCTTGATGCCTTCCCAGGTGCTTCGCTGCTGTTGATTGAGCTCTTTTTTTCTGCGCTTGCTCAACTTTAAGCGCGGAACGAATTTTTGCACATTCGTTTCCTCCTTTATGCAATTCCCCGCACAGCAATGCACGGGGTTTTTATCGTAGCATATTTATGCGTTTTTGTCAATAAAACAAAGTATTATTCTTTTTCTTCAATAATATTTTTCCTTTACATTTTTGTGTTGACAATTTGATTGCTTTCGCATATTCTTATATCATACTAATCATATATGAATTGAGGGTTTAAAAATGAAGCTTTATCAAAGCCTTACCGAACTGATCGGAAATACACCGCTTTTGGAGCTTGTTAACTATCAAAAAGCCGAAGGGTTAAACGCTCGCATCGCCGCGAAGCTTGAATACTTCAATCCCGCGGGCAGCGTAAAGGACCGCATCGCCCTCGCGATGATCGACGACGCGGAAAAAAGCGGCAAGCTTAAGCCCGGCGGCCTCATCATTGAGCCGACCTCGGGCAACACGGGCGTTGGGCTTGCAAGTGTGGCAGCGGCGCGCGGCTACCGCGTAATCCTTACTATGCCCGAAACCATGAGCGTGGAGCGCCGCAAACTTTTGGCGGCCTACGGCGCGGAACTTGTGCTGACCGAAGGCGCAAAGGGGATGAAGGGCGCCATCGAAAAGGCAAACGAGCTTTTGGAGCAAAACCCCGGCAGCTTTATGCCCGGCCAATTTGACAACCCCGCCAACCCAGCCGTTCACAAAAGAACCACCGGCCCCGAGATTTGGCGCGATACCGACGGGCAGGTCGATCTTTTTGTGGCGGGCATCGGCACGGGCGGCACAATCACAGGTGCAGGCGAATATTTAAAAGAGCAAAAGCCTTCCGTGAAGGTGGTTGGCGTGGAACCTGCAGCTTCTCCCATGCTTACCGAAGGGAAGAGCGGCCCGCACAAAATACAGGGCATCGGCGCGGGCTTTGTGCCGCGCGTGCTCAATACCGGTATTTACGACGAGGTGATTACCGTGCAAAACGACGACGCATTTGCGGCAGGGCGTGCAATCGCACATGCGGAAGGGCTTCTTGTTGGCATTTCCTCAGGCGCGGCGCTTCATGCGGCAACCGAGCTTGCAAAGCGGCCGGAAAATGAAGGAAAACTGATTGTTGTAATTCTTCCCGATACGGGAGAACGTTACCTTTCTACGGCGCTGTTCGAGGGCTAACGCTTTGCGGCGGCGTGATTTTATGAGCCGCCCGCTATAAAAATACAAACAGGGCCTTCTCAAAGTGATGAGAAGGCCCTGTTTTCATTTCTCTTTTTCACCACATTTCCATGTGTACGCGCACGGGGTTAAAGCAATCGTTCAGCGCTTTTTCCTCTGCGGGAACGCCTACGGCGATCAGCGAAACCGGACGAATGTGCCCGGGCAGGCAAAATGCCGTTTCGACCGCCTTATAAAAATCGGATCCTTGCCTTACGCCGCACCAACAGCCGCCAAGCCCGAGCGAAACGATGGCCAGCAGCATGTTTTCCGTCGCAGCAGCGCAATCCTCCAAAAGCCATTCGGGTATGCCCTGCGTTACCTTGTCGCCGCACACCACAATTAAGGCCGCGGCGGTTTTGAGCATGCCCACATAAGGGCTTGCCGCCATAAACGCGTCCATTTTCGCTCGATCCTTGGAAACCAAAAAGTGCAATGGCCGCTTGTTGCTCGCGGAAGGCGCGCAAAAGCCTGCGTTGAGTACCGTATTAAGCACATCTTTGCTGATGTCTTCGCCCGTAAACGCGCGAATGCTCCTTCGCGCGGAAATTGTTTGAAGTGTTTCGTTTTGAAGCAGCCCTTGCGGCTGTGAAGCCTTTTGCTCCGCAGCGCGAGGCTCGATGTTGAGCGCAATGCCTTGCACGTTCTCTGAAAGCGCAAGGTTTTTCAAGAGCGCCTTGTTGAAAAACACGCAAAACCTCCCCTCGCCCCTCGAAAGTAGCTTTGTTTCAAAAGGCACGCCGCCGATTTCGCATTTGGCGTAAACGCTCCCCTTTTGTATTTGAAATTCTCTGCGCACGTCAAACGGGAGATACGCGAGAACCGCGCTCCCTTCCTTTACAAGGTCAACGATGCAGTGCATATGATTACGCCTCCCCGCCCGTATCCTCCTTGGGCGCAAGCCCAAGCGCATCCATATAGCGGCGCATCCCCTCGATGGTGCGCTCGATTACGGTTTCGATGGGCAGGCCCAACATGTCGCAGCCCTTTAGAATAAGGTCGCGGTCGCATTTTGCGGCAAAGCGCTTGTCCTTGAACTTTTTCATCACGCTTTTCACGTTAAGGTCTGAAATTCCCGTGGGGCGCATGAGCGCGGTCGTCATGACGATGCCCGTGAGCTCGTCCACCGTAAAAAGGCTTTTTTCCATGTTTGTCTGCGGTTCCACGTCATTTCGAATGCCGTACCCATGCGAGAGGATGGCGCGGATGTCCGCTTCGTCGATCTCCTCGCCGTCCAAAAGCTCGCGCACGTGGTCGAGGTGCTCGGCGGGATATTTTTCAAAATCCACATCGTGCAGATACCCGACGGCCTCCCAATGCTCCCGCACCTCCCCGAACTGCTCCGCCATGGCACCCATTGCGGCGCTCACTGCGAGCGCGTGTAAAAACAAGTGCCTTTCGGTAACATGTTTGCTTAAAAGCTCCTTCGAGCGCTGCAAGGTAAGTTCTTCCATAAGTACCTCCCAAATAAGGGCCATTGAGCCCTCGACTAAATCCGTTTGTTTGCGCGGCGCGCCGCGTCTTTGCCGCGTATTATACCCCCTTTGAGGCGCAAAGGCAACAGCGCAGCATATTTGGGGCTTTTTTCCTCGTCGAACTGCATAAAAATAAAAAAATGTGCGTGTGGTACAAAATAATGCTTGACAGACCATGGCCTCGTATATAATATATTGTTTAATTTATCAGTTGCGCATCGCGGCGAAAGGAGCGGAACATGCATTCAACTAAGCGGTCTTTTTCCATATTGCACGGTTCTGCCTTCTTGCTTTTTGCCGCTTTCATCGCGGTTCTTTTCGCGTTCTCGATTTCCTTGATTATGGGCATTGGTATTAGCATGATTAACCTGATTAGCGTCATGGTGCTTGTAGGTGTACTCGTACTTGTACTTAGCGTCATCTCTGTAAGGAAGCGAACCCGGTAAGGCTTGTTGATAAGCTAAAAAAGGGCGGTTCCTTACAAAGAGGAACCGCCCTTTTCAATTAAATTTTGCAAGGAGAATGAACCATGAAAAAGTATTTTGCCCTGCTCCTAACGCTCCTGATGACCGCCTCACTGTTCGCAGGATGCGGCGCGAAGGAATCCGACACCATCAAAATCGGCGTCAACATGGAACTTTCGGGAGGCGTTGCCACTTATGGACAAAGTACGCTCTCGGGTATTGAGCTTGCGGTAAAGCAGGCCAACGCAGCGGGCGGCATCGACGGCAAGCAGATCGAGCTTGTAAAGTACGACAACAAGTCTGACTCGGCAGAGGCCACCACCATCGCTACCAAGCTCATGACGCAGGACAGCGTGCTTGCGGTTATGGGGCCTGCCACCTCAGGCGGCTTTAAGGCCACCATTCCCGTTGCCCTCAAAAACAAAGTTCCGGTCATCTCCGGCAGCGCCACCGTGGACGATGTTACCGTAGACGCAAACGGCGTAAAGGAATACGCCTTCCGCATCTGCTACAACGACTCGTTCCAGGGTACCGTACTCGCCCAGTACGCCAACACCAGCCTTTCATCCAAAACTGCCATCGTTTTAAAAGACGTCGCCAACGATTATTGCAAGGGCGTCGCCTCGAGCTTCACAACCGCGTTCACTGCGGCGGGCGGCACCGTTGCGGCCGAGGAATCCTTCAACACCAACGATACCGACTTCAGCGCCATCCTCACCAAGATCAAGGATCTCAACTTCGACGTAATTCTGCTCTCCGCGTATTATCAGGAGGCGGGCCTTGTCATCAAGCAGGCCAGAGCGCTTGGCATCGACTGCCCCATCATCGGGCCGGACGGCTACGATTCCCCCTCGCTTGTTGAGCTTGCCGGCGCCGACGCGCTCAACAACGTTTACTACACGAACCACTACTCCTCGCTCGACCAAGACCCGGGCGTGCTCAAGTTTATCAGCGACTTCAACGCCGAATACGGCAAGGACCCGGATTCGTTCAATGCGCTGGGCTATGACCTTGCAAGGTTCACCATCGATGCCATTGCCCGCGCCGCCGAGGCAGGCGAGCTCAGCGGCGAAACCGTGAAGGCCGCACTTGAAAGCACCACCGACTTTGCGGGCGTTACCGGCACCTTCAGCATCGACGAGAACCATAACCCCGTCAAGGGCATCGTTATCATCAAGCTTGAAAATGGCGTAGCCGTTTCCAGCGAAAAGGCCAAATAAGGGATTAAGTTTCGGAGCGGTTTTACCCCCATGCCCATGGGGCATCCAGCAAAAGCCGTTTCGAGCATCCGATTTTCACCCAAATACCCAGTTTCGGCCGCGGGGAAGGAGGAAACCCGCGGCCGGCATTCGGGTATCGCACCCGAAAGCGACCGCGCCGCGGATGCGCGGAAGGCTCAGTAAGTGAGGTGATACGCTTTGGAACAGTTTTTGCAGCAGCTTGTGAACGGGTTTTCCCTCGGCAGCATTTATGCGCTCATCGCGCTTGGCTATACGATGGTGTACGGCATCATTAAGCTGATCAATTTTGCACATTGCGACGTGTACATGATTGGCGCTTATGTGGGCTACTTCTGCATGACGCAGCTTAGGCTCCCGTTTTGGTACGCGCTTGCGATTTCCATGCTTGTGTGCATGCTTTTGGGCATGGCCATTGAACGCGCCGCCTACAAACCCTTGCGCGGCGCACCCCGCATTGCGGCGCTCATCACCGCAATCGGAGTTTCTCTTTTGCTGGAGTACGGCATGATGTTTTTTGTAGGCGCGGGTGTTCGCTCCTACCCGCCCATGACCGGTTTTATGACAGAAACCTTCGACTTGAAAGGCATCGTGGTCAGCGCACAGCAGTTCATCATCATCGGCGTTACGGTGGTGCTGATGCTTGTACTGCAGATCATCGTTAAATACACGAAAATCGGCAAGTCCATGCGCGCGGTATCGACCGACCGCGACGCGGCAGAACTGATGGGCGTGAACGTAAACGCGACGATTTCGTTTACCTTCGCCATCGGTTCCGCGCTTGCGGGCGCGGCGGGCGTGCTTGTGGGCGTTTATTACAACTCCATCAACCCGCTCATGGGTGTGCTCCCCGGGCTTAAGGCGTTTATCGCGGCGGTATTCGGCGGCATCGGCATCATCCCCGGCGCAATGTTCGGCGGCTACTTCATCGGCATGGTGGAGGTGCTCGTGGCCGGCTACATCAACTCCACCTACCGCGACGCGGTGGTGTTCGCCATCCTCATTCTCGTTTTGATCTTCAAGCCGGCAGGTCTGCTGGGCAAAAAAGCAAGGGAGAAGGTGTGAGCCATGAAAAAGCTCCTTGCGCTACCTGTTACCGCTCGTTACGCCATTGCACTGGCGCTCTCGTTCCTCATTGTTTGGGGACTGATTGCGGCAGGCATCATCAACGACTATTTGTTCACGGTGGTCGTTAGCATTTGCGTGAACATCATCCTCGCGTGTGGGCTTAACCTCATCACGGGCTTTACGGGTCAGTTTTCCCTTGGGCACGCAGGCTTTATGAGCATAGGCGCATACGTATGCGCATTCATCACCCTAAGAATTGATTCGGTAGGCGGTTTTTTCCTTGGCGCGATTGCAGGTGCATGCGTTGCGGCGCTGGCGGGCTTCCTCGTCGGGTTACCGACGCTTCGCCTCAAGGGTGACTACCTCGCTATCGCCACGCTTGGCATGAGCGAGATCGTGCGAAACATCCTCACCAACATCGAGGTAACAAACGGTGCCGCGGGCCTAAACGGCATACCGCAGCACATCAACTGGCCGTACCTTTTCGTTGCCACCGCGGCCACGGTTTTGGTCGTGAGCCTTTTGATTCATTCCACCCATGGGCGCGCCATGATCGCCATCCGTGAAGATGAAACCGCAGCCGAGTCTGTAGGCGTGAATGTTACGCGCTACAAGGTTGCCGCCTTCACCATCGGCGCATTTTTCGCGGGGCTTGCGGGCGCTGTCTACGCATCGTACTTCTATTTTATAAAGCCCGATCTTTTCGGCTTTTTGCGCTCGGTGGACATTTTGATCGTGGTGGTGTTCGGCGGCTTGGGCAGTATTTCAGGGTCCATCATCGCCTCAATTTTGCTTGTGCTCCTTTCCACGCTTTTGCAGTCCGTCACGGAGCTTCGCATGGTTATTTATGCGCTGCTCCTCATTGTAACGATGATCTTCCGCCCGCAGGGCCTCATGGGTTCGCGCGAGCTTTCCTATGCGCTGCTGCGCAAAACCGCCGCAAACGTAAGCGGGATTTTTCACAAGAAGGAGCGTGAAAACTGATGTCGTTTTTGAACTTACAGGGCGTTTCCATTTCCTTCGGCGGACTCGATGCGGTAAGCGCGCTCAACCTGTGCGTGGAGGAAGGGGAGCTTGTTGGGTTGATTGGGCCCAATGGCGCGGGAAAAACCACGGTGTTCAACCTTTTGACCGGCGTTTATGCGCCCACGCGCGGCAAAATAACCTTGTGCTGCGGCGATGCAAGCGTGGAGCTCGGCGGCATGAAGCCCGATGCTATCTGCGGCGCGGGCGTGGCGCGCACCTTCCAAAACATACGCCTTTTCAAGGAGCTTTCCGTGCTCGACAATGTGCGCATCGCCATGCATCGCGGCGTGAAGTGCTCGCTTTTTGACAGCATGTTCCACACCAAAAGGAACCGCCGCGAGGAGGAAAATATTCTTGCGGAATCGCTCGAACTTCTATCCATTTTTCATTTGGACGCAAAGAAAGACGAGCTTGCCAAAAACCTCTCCTACGGCGAACAACGACACCTTGAAATTGCGCGCGCACTCGCCACAAGGCCGAAGCTTTTGCTGCTCGACGAACCCGCCGCGGGCATGAACCCCGCGGAAACGGCTGAGCTTTGCACGCTCATTTCGTGGCTCCGAGAAAAATTCAAGCTTACGGTGCTTTTGATCGAGCATGATATGTCGCTTGTGATGAAGCTTTGCGAGCGCATCGTGGTACTCAATTACGGCGCGCAGATCGCCTGCGGCGTTCCCGCTGAGATCCGCGAAAACGCAGAAGTGGTGCGCGCCTACCTTGGGGAGGCCGCCCATGCTTGAAATCAACGCGCTCAATGTATACTACGACGCCATCCATGTACTAAAGGATATTTCGCTTACCGTAAACGAAGGGGAGGTGGTCACCCTCATTGGCGCAAACGGCGCGGGCAAAACCACTACGCTTCGCACGGTTTCCGGACTTAAAAAATCTGTCTCGGGCAGCATAAAGCTCGACGGTGAGGAAATTTCAGCTTTGCCCCCGCAGCAGCGCGTAAAGCGCGGGCTTTTGCAGGTACCAGAGGGAAGGCGCGTATTTCCCGATATGACGGTGCAAGAAAACCTCGACATGGGCGCGTATCTTCGAAAGGACCGCGCCGGGATCGCGGCGGATTTGAAACGCGTGTTTGAAAGTTTTCCCGTACTTTTCAAACGCAAACGCCAGCTTGCAGGCACGCTTTCGGGCGGCGAACAGCAAATGCTCGCCATGGGTCGCGCACTCATGGGCAGACCTCGGATTTTGCTGCTCGACGAACCCTCCATGGGCCTTTCCCCCCTTCTCGTACAGGAGATTTTTCGCATCATCCGTGAAATCAATGCCTCCGGCACCTCCATTTTACTCGTAGAGCAAAATGCGCAGATGGCGCTTTCCGTTGCCGCGCGAGCGTACGTGATTGAAAACGGCACCATCTCCATGAGCGGCGCGAGCAGCGAGCTTCTCGAAAGCGGCGAGGTGCAAAAGGCATACCTTGGCGGGTAGGTAATACGTTTTAGGGGAAGCAAAAGGGACAAGCAACCTTTCAAAGAACCTATAAAAGGCGGCAAGCAAGCGCTTTGCCGTCTTTCTTGTGTTTGTGCCGTACTGCTGTTACAATAAAGGCAACGTTTTTCGATTGTGGTGCATGGTGTGATTTACGAATCCTTCAAGGAAAACTGCGTATTCTTTTATCACGAGGACACGGAGCTTCTGTTTGCGGCCGACTCGCTGCTTCAGGGAGAACCTGTGCATAAGCTGTGCTCCAAAATATACGGAGACGCGGTCATAGGCGAGTTACGCAAAAAATATCGTTTTCTGTTCGAGCTTTGCCAATCCCTAAGCGGTCTTCATGGCGCGGGGATTTTTGAGTTTTTGCTGAGCCTCCCGCCGGAGCGCTTTTCTCTCGCCGCTTTAAAAAACCTTCTTGGCGGCATGGAAACCGAGGAGTTGATCCGCCGGTACATGGACGTTGGGGAAGACGTTTTCCTGCAAATGCGGCAGGCGCTTGATAATGGCGATGCGTCCGGCGGTTTTTTTGGGGAAAGCAGCTACTATTTTAAGAGTTACATTGGAATGCAGGCCTTTTTCACGCACGCAAAGCGCTATTGCATGGAATACCTCGCACTTGCTGAAGAACTTAGAACCGACGCCTTTCTCCGCGCGCTGGAGGAGGCCGCGCCACAGCTTGCATCTTTTCGTCAAAGCGTATACGAAAGGCTTGAGGAGGTTCCGCCTTTGCAGTGTTCCGAGCAACTCATGGGCAAAACCTTCCATAACAGGGGGCCGTATGCGCGCTTTTTCTTTTCCGCAAGCCTTTTCATGCCCTATCGCGCGATTCGCTTTTTTGCAGACGATCAGCTTTTGTTCCTAACGCTTCGCCAGGTGAAGCAAAACGACGCAGAGA
>JAEZGQ010000028.1 GCA_023416895.1 Bacillota bacterium
CGCCTTGCTTGACGCCGTATTTGTGCCCATGCGTTAAAAAAATCCTCGCGCCACCGAGCGTTATCACGAGTTCCTGTTCGGCTGCCATGTCAAAATCGCAATTGCCGCGCACGGCATAAATCGGAACCCCCGCCACATTCAGCATGCGGCTGTCGGAGGCGTGGTCGCCGAGGTGAATCCACGCGTCCATGTTTGGAAGCGTGATAAGCGCCCGTCTTAAAGCGCTTTCGTTGCCGTGTGTATCGGAGATGACGCCGATGTTCATTTTCTATCGCGCTCCATAGCCTCGCGCAAAGCGGCAAGTGCACGTGCGCGGTGGCTGATTTCGTTTTTTTCCTGCGCGGAAAGTTCCGCAAAGCTTTTGCCCGAAGGCTCGTAGAAAAACAGCGGATCATAACCGAAGCCGCCAGTGCCGCGCGGCGAAAACAAAAGCTTCCCCTCTACCGTGCCGATTACCGTAATCGGTTCTTGATTTCGCCGCACAAGCGAAACTGCGCTTACAAAGCGGCAGGTACGCTTGTCCATAGGCACATCCTTCATTTCCGCCAAAAGCTTTTCGTTGTTTGCGGCGTCGTCATGCCCTTCGCCGGCGTAGCGGGCGCTGTATACCCCCGGTGCGCCGCAAAGCGCATCCACCTCAAGGCCGCTGTCATCTGAAAGCGCTGCATCCGCATCGGAAACGGCAAGTACCTCGCGTGCCTTTTTGAGGGCGTTTTCCGCGAAGGTCTTGCCGTCTTCCACCACGTCGATGTCGATGCCCGCATCCTTAAGCGATTGGATGCTGTTGAAGTATGGAGCGAGAATGGCTTTGATTTCCGTTACCTTGTGCGCGTTGTTTGAAGCGATGATGAGCCTCATTCATGTTCTCCTTTGTAGTAAAAACCATATTATTTACCGTACTCGTTGGCGTAAAGCGGCGCAACAGTTTGCGCGGCAAGCGCATCGTAAGGCTGACCGTTCACATACACTTCAAGCATGGATATAGGCGCAACGCCCGCAAGCGTTAAATAAAGCGAGTCGTACGCTGCCTGCGCAAGCCCATCCACCTGATCCACAGCCTTAAAAGCGCTGTTGAAGTTTACAACAGCCGCACCGTCGGCATACGAGAGGCCGAGCATTTCCGTACCCTCCGGGAAAGCGTTCATGAGCCCTGCGAACTTCGGCCCTTTCAAAAGCTCGCGCACGGCGCTTTCAAGCGTCGGCTCGATGTTGGTAAGCCGCGTGACAGGTACATTGAGGCTTGCC
The DNA here is from genome assembly GCA_023416895.1 of Bacillota bacterium. GTDB lineage: Bacteria > Bacillota > Clostridia > Christensenellales > CAG-138 > UBA7707. The sequence goes on from JAEZGQ010000028.1 coordinate 1,246, forward strand.
GATTCGTTGGGGTAGTAAAGCGTAAGCCGATAGGCGCTGTCGGTAACGACCTGCTCTTCGGGTTCTTCCATGTTCAAAGGAAACGCGCTCATGGCACCAGAAATATTCGTGCCGTTGGGAAGCGACTTCAATGCTTTTCCCTCGACGGTGATACGCACGGTATCGATGGAATCAAATTCCACAAGCGTATTCACGAGGGAAGTCACCATGGCCTGTTCCTCCGCGGCGGATCCAAGGTCTGTAAGGCCGCTAAGATCGAGCGTTGCACACTTATCGTCCGCAATGCGGAGCGTGTAGGTGACACCCTCGGGAAGCACGGTGTTCAACCCAAGGGCAGCGGCACTTTCCTGATTGCCGTTTTGATCCACAAGGTAGCTCAGAGCCGCCTTGCCGATGCCCTCCTCCCACGGAATGAGCTTCATCACCGGCACTACAAAGCCCTCGTCGGAAAGGTAGTACAACACTGTGCGCCTGTACCCAGCCTCGCTCGAAAGCCCATCCTCATAAACGCCCTGCGCATCCTGCTTGCAGCCGGCAAATAAAGAGCACAGGAGCAGCATACACACCACCATGCCGATGAACCTGCTCCGCATACAAAAATCCTCCAATCGGGGTTTTTGTATATGGATATTCGGCAAATTGCCCAAACATACCGTTTACATGCCTACAATCACGGCGATTACGGCACACGCTGGCGGCCTTTTTAAAGGTTACCGCTTTTGTGCAATGCGCTTTACGCTCGCCTCATCCGGCGTAACGTAGGCGGTTTTGTTGGTGGAGTAGATCACCATGCCCGGTTTTGCGCCCGAAGGCTTTTTTACATATTTACGTGGCGTATAGTCTACCGCAACGTTGCTTCCGCCGCGCGCACGGCTAAAATGGGCCGCGAGAAGCGCAGCTTCGTAAAGCGTTTGTCTGCCGGGCTCCCCGCCGCTTTTTACGATAACGTGCGACCCCGGTATGCCTTTTACATGCAGCCAATAATCCTCCCCGTCGGCAAAGCGCAGCGTCAACTGGTCGTTCTGTGCGTTGTTGCGGCCTACATAAATTTCCGTTCCCTCCGAGGAAATATAACACACAGGCTTTGAGGGCGGCAGCTTTTGCGGCTTTTGCTTTGTTTTTTCACGTTTGATGTAGCCAAGCGTTACAAGCTCCTCGTGAAGCTCCTGTAGCTCCGCATCCGTGCTGCATTTATCGAGGTTGTCGAGCTGCCCCTCTAAGTAGGAAAGCTCTTCAAGCGCCTGTTCGCGCTGCGCGGCGGCCATTTCCCGCGCCGCTTTTGCTTTTTGATACTTTTTGAAGTAGCGCTGCGCGTTTTCCGAAGGGGAATAACGAGTATCTAACGGCACCAGAACCACCTGCGGTGGGTCTTCATAATAATTATAAAGTGCAGCTTCTGCGGTACCTCTTTTGATCGTATGCAGGTTTGCCGTAATCAGCTCGCCAAAAAGCCGCAAACGTTCAGTTTCCTCCGTGGCTCCCAAAGCGTCGCTGTAAAGCGAAAGCTTTTTTTCCACACGCGCAAGGTTGTTTTGCAGGATACGGCGCACAGAGGCGCTTCGGCGGGAAATACGCTCCGTGGCATCCAACTGCTCGTAATACGCGTCGAGCGCCGCGCCGAGCTTTGCTTCACGCCGATACGGAACACCCTTTGGTACAAACGGAAAAACGCCAATGGGTTCACCGTATTCGTTGAGCGCTATGCAAGCTTCAAACTTTCCTGTTGAAAGCTTTTCATAAAACGCCTTGAGTGCCAAGGAAAGTTCGTGCTTTTTTTCGTCGCTTAAGGCGCTCAAATCGTTTGTATCCACCGTGCAAAACGCGAGGCTTTGCGCCATCGCGGGAGAAAGGCCGAAAAAGGCATTGGAAAGCGCCTTGTCGAGCCTGCCTTCAACCTGAAGCGTCGAGTAAAAATCGCCTTCCGACGCAAAAAAAGGGTTTTTCTTTTCCTGCGGAGGTGGCGGTGCGTAAGTTAGCCCGGGCATGATAAAGCGGACATTTGATACACCCGCCCCCACATGGCGGGCCGCATCGAGTATGATATTTGCTCCGTTTAGCAAAATGATGTTGGAGTGCTTCCCCATGATTTCGCAAATAAGTGCATAGGTCTCCATATCGCCAAGCTCGTTTTGCGCCTCGACACGCAGGATGAGCGTTCTATCCAAAGACGGCTGCTCAACGGCTATGATGCGGCCGCCTAAGATGCGCCTCCGAAGCAGCATGCAGAACATCGGCGCGTCCTGCGGGTTGACGCGCTTAAGCTCCGTTAACTGCGCTCGCCCATGCGCGGCGGAGGCAGAAAGCAAAAGCTTATGGTTTTCGCCGCCCGCGCGGACATGCAAAAGAAGCTCGTCCTTTTCCGGTTGGTAAATTTTATCGATTTTTCCGCCCATGAGCGCCGCGCGGATTTCCGCAGCGGAGGCACACAAGTTTAGTCCGTCCATTGCCATGAAGTTTCCTCAAACAATCCTGTTTCTTAAAATGCCGATCCCTTCGATTTCGACCTCCACCACATCCCCTCTTTGCATGGGGCCAATGCCCGCGGGCGTTCCCGTAAGCACCACGTCGCCCGGAAGAAGCGTCATACAAGCGCTCATGTAGCAGATGAGCGCATCGATGCTGTGCGTCATCATAGAGGTGTTGGAGCTTTGCTTTTGCTCGCCGTTGACGCGTGTGGAAATCGCAACGTTCTGCGCGTCGAGCTCCGTTTCGATCCATGGTCCAAACGGGCAGAAAGTATCAAAGCCTTTGCCGCGCGTCCACTGCGGGTCACCCTTTTGAATGTCGCGCGCGGTAATATCGTTTGCGCAGGTATAGCCGAATATATAATTCTTGGCGTTCCCCGGATCCACTTCATGCGCGCGTTTGCCGATCACAACGGCAAGTTCCCCTTCATAGTCGAGCCTTTGACTTAGCTTGGGGTAAACGACATCGTCGCCGTTTCCGACAGCGCAGGTAGAGGGCTTCAAAAAAAGGAGCGGCTCCGCCGGATGGCCTTCTTTCATTTCCTCCGCGTGTTCCCAGTAATTTTTGCCGACGCAAACGAACTTGGTTGGCTCACACGGGTGCAGAAGCCGCGCTTCGGAAAGCGGATATTCCCTGCCGTCGTAGGATATTTTTTCAAACGGAGCGCCGCTTAAACGAAGGAGCTTGTCCTGTTGTAACACGGCATAAAAAACCTCGCCGCCATGTTGCGCGCGAACGAACTTCATAAAGAAAACCTCCTGAGATGGATTGGTTTACAGCGTTTCAATGCACGAGCAGGAAACCTCGTAGGCCGTGCGCTCGGTTATGGCGCCGTCGTCGAGCGCCTTTTGGTAGATGCGGCTTTGAAGCCTGCCCTGCACATGGAGCCTTGCGCCTACGGGAATATCCTTTGCAAAATGCGCGTTTCTCCCCCAAGCGATGCAGGGGAGATAATCGGACTTGTTATACGAACGGTTCACCGCAAGAAGAATGTCGCTGATTTCACGCATAAAAGGAGTGGTTCGAAACATCACGGGCTTGCACAAAAAACCCGTAAGATCCACTTCATTTTGGTGGGGCTCCCCGTCTGCCGCTTCGGCTGCGCGCGCGAACAGGGTAATAACAAGCCTGTTGCCGTTTTCCGAGCGCTTGTTGTACGAGCGAAGTTGCCCGTAAATACGAATTTGCTCGCCAACCTCCGGCATTCTTGGGCAGACGCGGTTTGGGATGGTCACCGGAAGCACATCCCCAACGCCACTCAACCGGGCAACATACAGCTTTACCGAATAGAACGCCTCTCCATAGAGCCTGTGGTCAAATTCCGCATCCTCGTGGACGATGCCGCATACGCATACAGAATTGTTTTCATTGGCTTTGATCATAGCTTTTCGGCTCCTCATGTTGGATGCTAAAGCGTATGCAAAGCCGGTGTCTGTTATGATTGCTTTCTGTATGCACCTGTCACAACGTCGTCGAGTATGGCCATCACCAAAAGGTTTCCTTTGCCCGCGCGGTTGTCGATCATCACCTGTTCGGTGTTGAACACGGTTTTTGTGCCGTGCGCCTGCACCACTACGAAATCAAAGGGATCTCGCACATAGAATGCTGCCGCAACACGCGTGCCGTTCGAGCCGTTTTTCTTAAAATCGAAGGCCTTCAGACCCTTGCCGTTGCGCCCTTGAAGCTCATGATCGAATACGAAGCTGCGTTTTGCATAGCCTCTATCGCTGATGGTCAAAATTTCGCCCTCGTCGCCAAGCTGGGTGAAGAAGGTTACAAAGTCGTGTTCTTCGAGCTTTACGCATTTTACGCCTGCGCTCACGCGGCCCATCTGCGGCACGGTTTCCGTTTCGAAGCGAATGCTCATGCCCATTGCGGTCAAAAGCAAAATACCCGCTTCCGCCTTGGGCTGTACGCCGAGAAGCTCATCGCCCTCTTTAAGAGAAATGGCCGCAATACGCTTTGTTTTGGTTACATATTCCGATGCCTGCGTGCGTTTCACAAAGCCCTGCTTTGTAAAGAAAAACAGTTCGCCTTCCCCCTGCTCCAGGAAGCAGCTCACGATGTGCTCCCCCTTTTCAAGCGTAAGAAGCGAGTTGAGGAATACAGGCTTCGCGTTGGGACGCGTTTCGGCAATTTCCTCCACACCGAGTGTGAAGGCATTTCCGAGGTTGCTAAAAAGCTTGAGCTTCTTGTCGGTATCCGTATCAAGAAGCGCGGTGATGTTTTCACCGTCTAGCTGTTCGGCGCTGAAAAGGCGTTTGGGCATGCGGCGAAGCTTTTCGCCGTCGAGAAGCGCCACCACAACATCCTCTACGACCTTTAGGTCGCTCTGCTCCACGACGATTTCGGTTTCACCGTCGATAAGCCTTGTACGCCGCGGCACGGCATAGCTCTCCTTGATGGCGAGCAGCTCCTTTTTGATGACACTGCGAAGTTTTTTGGGCGAATCGAGAATGGAAAGCAGCTCCTCGATCGTTTTCTTCACTTCTTTGTATTCTCGTTCGATGCCAAGAAGCTCAAGGTTCGTCAGGCGCTGCAAGCGCAAATCGAGGATGGCTTGCGCCTGCACCTCGGTGAGTGTAAAGCGTGCCATAAGGCCCTCTTTTGCGATTTTGGGCGTTTTTGAGGCACGGATGAGAGCAATGACCTCGTCGATGTTCAAAACGGCGATCATGAGCCCTTCTAAAATGTGCTCGCGTCTTTTCGCCGCTTCAAGGTCGAAGCGCGTGCGGCGCGTCACCACATTCTCCTGATGGCGAATGTAATGGTCAAGCACTTCCAAAAGGCCCATCTGCTGAGGCTTGCCGTTTGCAATGGCCACCATATTGACGCCGAAAGTCAGCTGCAAGTCGGAATACTTGTAAAGGTATTGGAGAATTTTTTCGGCATCGGCGTCTTTTTTAATTTCGATCACCGCGCGGATGCCCGAGCGGTCGGACTCGTCTCGGATGTCCGAAATGCCGGAAAAAAGAAGCTTTTTTTCCTGGCTGAGCTTTAAAATATCCTCAAGCGCCTTTGCCTTGTTTACCTGATAAGGAAACTCGGTAATGGCAATGAGTTTTTTTCCGTTTTTGAGCGTTTCGATTTCAGCGTGCGCGCGCATGGTAATTTTGCCGCGCCCTGTTTCATAAGCCGTGTGAATTTCATCAGAACGGAGCAAGTAAGCGCCCGTCGGAAAATCCGGGCATGGCAGCACCTTCATCACCTCATCAAGCGATGATTCCGGCTTGTCCATGCGCAAAACCACCGCGTCGATGGTTTCGCCAAGGTTGTGCGGCGGAATGTTTGTGGCAAGCCCCACGGCGATGCCCGTTGCGCCGTTTACCAAAAGGTTCGGGAAACGGCCGGGCAAAAGATCGGGCTCCTTGAGCGAGTCGTCGAAGTTTAAAACGAATTTTACGGTTTCCTTATCAAGATCGCGCAAAAGTTCAAGCGCCAGCGGAGCCATGCGCGCCTCGGTATAACGCATGGCGGCGGCGGAATCGCCGTCGATGCTGCCGAAGTTGCCATGCCCATCCACAAGCGGCGCCTGCATGTTGAAATCCTGCGCCATGCGTACCATAGCGTCGTAAACGGAGGTATCACCATGCGGATGGTATTTGCCCAAGCAGTCGCCCACGATGCGCGCGCTTTTTTTATGCGGCTTATCGGGCGTTAAACCAAGCTCGCTCATTGTGTAAAGGATGCGGCGCTGTACCGGTTTTAACCCATCCTCCACGCGCGGAAGCGCGCGTTCCAGAATGACATATTCCGCATACGGCAGCATGGACTGGTGCATCACCTCGTCCATCGTTTTTAAAAGAATGGTTTCTCCCAACGTACCCGCGGGCCTATCCGTTTTTTTCGCCATAGTTTATTCCATCTCCCCCGCGGTTTTCTGGATTTTGTCCTCGAACGTATCGACCTTGTTGAAGTTTGCGAACTCGCTGATGTATTCCTTGCGTGGGCCGACCTTATCCCCCATGAGAATGGTAACGATGTGTTCCACGTCTGCACCATCCTCTATATCTACCCGCACAAGCGAGCGGTTATCTGGGTTCATGGTGGTTTCCCAAAGCTGCTCGGGGTTCATTTCGCCAAGCCCTTTGTAACGCTGCAGCGTATAGCCCTTTCCGACCTCGGCAATCGTATCCTGAAGCTCTTCGTCGGAATAAGCGTAACGCACGGTGGAACCGCGCTGCACCTTGTAAAGCGGCGGCATGCCGATGTACACATGCCCGTCCGTAATCAGCTCGCGCATGTAACGGTAGAAGAAGGTCAAAAGGATGGCACGGATGTGCGCGCCGTCCTGATCGGCATCCGCAAGGATGATGATTTTGTTGTATTTGATGTTGACGATGTTAAAATCCTCACCAATGCCTGTGCCGATGGCCGTGATCATAGAGCGGAACTCATCGTTTGCAAGCACTTGGTCGAGGCGCTTTTTTTCTACGTTGAGCGGCTTTCCGCGAAGCGGCAAAATCGCCTGAAACCGCCTGTCGCGGCCTTGCTTTGCACTACCGCCGGCGGAATCACCCTCTACGATGAAAAGCTCGTTCACAAGCGGGTCGCGGCCCGTGCAGCTTGAAAGCTTGCCCACGAGCGGCGCGTTTTCAAGCTTGTTTTTCTCGCGCGCCATGCTCTTTGCCTTGCGCGCTGCCTCGCGCGCTTTGGATGCCTGCATGGCCTTTTCGGCAATTTTGTTGGCGGTCTGCGCGTTTTTCAAATCCTCCAGATACGGCGCAAGCTTTTCCGCCACCACGCTTTCCACAGCCGTGCGCGCTTCGGTATTGCCAAGGCGGGTTTTGGTTTGCCCTTCAAACTGAATGGTATGCATTTTTAAAGAAAGGATCGCCGTAAGGCCTTCGCGGAAATCCTCGCCGGAGAGCGAAGCGTCCTTGTCTTTTAAAATATCGTACTTACGGCAGTAGTCGTTAAGCACCTTTGTGAGCGCCGCTTTAAAGCCCGTTTCATGTGTACCGCCCTCGGTTGTAGGGATATTGTTGACGTATGAGAAAATGCTCTCCGCGTAGCCATCGTTATGTTGGAGTGCAACTTCTACCGAAATGCCATCCTTCTCACCCTTGAAGCAAATGGGGGTATCAAAAAGGGTAGTTTTATCCTCATTCAGATATTTTACGAAATCGCTTAAACCGCCATCGTACTTATACTCTCGCGTTTTTTTGTTGCCCCATTCGCGCTGATCCTCAAGCTTAAAGCATACGCCTTTGTTAAGGTATGCAAGCTCACGCAGACGTTTGGCGATGGTATCAAAGTTCATTTGCAGCGTTTCAAACACGCGTGCGTCGGGCAGAAACGTTACCGTAGACCCCTGCTTGCGCGTGCGCCCAGTTTCTGTGAGGGCGCCTGTCGGCTGTCCGGAAATGATTTTTCCGGAGGAGTCCTGGTAGCTTCTGAACTTTTGCTCGTAGACGCGGCCTTCGGTGCAAACCTCTACCTCCACATACTCCGAAAGCGCGTTCACGACAGACGCGCCAACGCCGTGGAGGCCACCCGAATAGCCGTAGGAGCTGTTACCAAATTTGCCGCCCGCATGAAGCTTTGTAAAAACAAGCTCCACGCCGCTGATGCCGTATTTTTCGTGAATGCCAACTGGAATGCCGCGCCCGTTGTCCTGCACGGTCACGGAATTGTCGCGGTGCAGCGTTACAGAGATTTCATTGGCATAGCCGTTTGCCGCTTCATCCACGGCGTTGTCTACGATCTCCCAAAGCATGTGGTGCAAGCCTCGCGTTCCCGTGCTGCCAATGTACATGCCCGGCCTTGCGCGAACGGCCTCCAAGCCCTCCATTACTTTGATATCGCTTACGGTATAATCCTTCGCCATGAATTCCTCCGTCAAAAAATAAAATACCATATTTTGTAGAAATACCCTGCAACTTGCGGCACATGTTGGAAGCCGCACCGTATTTTAACGGACAGGCTTCCCAATGACATTATAATATATCCCGCGTTTTTGGGCAACTTAACCGTAGATTCGAAGCGCCGCGAAAAAGCGCCTCAACAGTCCGGTGCCTTCGCTTCTAAAAGCGAAAAAGCACCATAAAACACAATGGCAGGCAGCGTTTGGAGCATGCCTGCAAAGGAGCTTTATGAAAACGGATACCCTTGACTTACTCGATCAAATTTACGACAACGCACAGTTTGGCAAGCAAATGCTTTCCGAGCTCATCAAGCACAGCGAGGATGGAAGCTTCCGAAACGCCCTCGCAGAGCAATTCGCGCAATATCACGGCATTATGGAGAGTGCCCAGGATTCTTTGCGCGCTGAAGAGCGCGAGCAAATCAAGAAGGGCAAAAAGAAGCTCAGTCGTTTCGGTGACTTTTCCGCGAAAGCCGCGCTTCACATGAACCTGCGAATCGACAAAACTTCCTCCCACATGGCGGAAATGGTGATGCAGGGCTGCGTTTCCAACATCACGGACCTAGCCCGCGGCATAAGAACCTTTGCCGGCGCGGAGGACACGGCCATCGAACTTGGGAAAAAGTTTGTTGCGCTTGAGCAGGAAAATATCCGCCGTATGGTGGACTATCTGTAAAACATCAAACGTTATCCTTCGCTTCGTTAAGAAGCTGACCAAACAAAAACCGGTAAATTTCCCCTGCGCTTTTTTCCCAGTTTTTGCACGCAAGGCGCGCGCTTTGCCCATCGGGCATCAAAAGTGAAAGCGACATGAGCTCATTGTCGCTCTCCATGGCCTTAAGCGTTACACGGTACACGCCCGAAGGCAGCTTCTCAGTACCGGAGGAATATTGTGCGCTTCTATGAAGCTTGCCGCCGCTTAGCTCCACATATTCCTGTAACTCCTCACGCAGCGAGAGCGGCAGCCGTTCTGCGAACATATCAATGGTTTCGCGCCCAATCGCGGTGAGCGTATATGCTTGTCCGAATACGCGCGGCACAGCGGCAATCAGTCCCTCCTCCTCAAGCTCGGAAACAGCCGCCTGAAGTTCGAAAAACGGCATGAGCTCACTTTCGCCTGCCAATGTGGTAAACTGTTCGCGCGTGAGCTCAAGCCCGTGCTCGCGAAGAACATAAAGAACAATGAGTTTGTTTTTGGTAAAACCGTCGGAAAAGTATGACATAGCTTTGCCCCTTTTGCTCAAGC
>JAEZGQ010000045.1 GCA_023416895.1 Bacillota bacterium
GATTTCATTTCTTTGCGCATTTCCGTTCTTGTTGATCTCCCCTTCCCATCTTGCCTTGCTTGACAGAACCGGAATCTTAGCTTATACTTAGTTTGTAATTTTGTAAATTACAAATTTATTAAGGGAACTCGGTTATGAACGAATCGCGCAAAGAACTGAAGCGTCAATACAAGCTTACGAAGCCTGATATGGGCATTTTTAAGATCGCCTCCGCAGTGAGCCACAAGGCCTATTTGCATGCAACGCAGGACCTGCGCGGCACCATGAATGGTGCGCTTGTGCGCCTGAAGGGCGGCATGCACCCGTGGCGCGAGCTGCAAAAAGAATGGTCAGAGCAGGGCGAAGGGAATTTTATCATAGAAATTCTCGAACACCTCCCCTACGACAAGGATGAGGCGAAAACGGACTATTCGGAAGAATTGAAGATTCTCGAACTGATCTGGGAGGAAAAGCTCCAGAAAGATGGCATTGCGCTTTACCAAAAGCGTCTGCCGCAAAGTTAAGCTTCTATAAACCAACGCCAAAAGCAAAACGCCGCCCCGCTATTTTTGCGGGACGGCGCTTTTTTTAGGGGGCTTACATGAACAAAAGCAGGCTTACGGCCATGATTGCCATACCCGCCACCAAGCCGTAAATGGAAAGATGATGCTCGCCGTATTCGCGCGCGGAAGGCAAAAGCTCATCTACCGAAATGAATACCATGATGCCCGCAACTGCCGCAAACAATATGCCAAACACCACATCGTTCATGATGGGGAGAAGCACCAGATAACCGATGATCGCGCCCAGCGGCTCCGAAAGACCCGAGAGGAACGAATACATGAAAGCCTTCCTTTTGCTGCCCGTGGCATAGTAAATGGGAACGGATACCGCGATGCCCTCGGGAATGTTATGAATGGCGATCGCGACTACGATCGGGATGGCAACCGACGGTTCGCGAAGTGCTGCAACGAATGTAGCGAGGCCTTCGGGGAAGTTATGGATGCCGATTGCAATCGCCGTAAAAAGGCCCGTATGCATAAGCTTTTTTTTCGCGTCAACCGGTTTGGGTTCGCCGACGCGCTTCACCTCGTGCGGATTTTCATCGCTTGGCACCAGCTTATCGATGAGGGCAATCAGCAGCATGCCCCCGAAAAATGCCACGACCGTTATGATTGCCCCCGGTTTTGCGCCAAGCGCCGCGGTAAGGGTTTGCTGTGCGCTTTGAAAAATTTCGACCATGGAAACGTAGATCATTACGCCAGCGGAAAAACCAAGGCTCACCGCGAGGAACTTGGTGTTGGTCTTTTTTGCAAAAAACGCGATTGCGCTGCCAATGCCCGTAGAAAGGCCGGCAACGGCGGTCAAAAGAAATGCGATCAATACATCGCTCAAGTTTTTTCCCTCCTGCTGATACAAAGGCCGGCATATAGTTGAAACCCGGCCGCCAAAGTCTACAATCATTATAACAAAAAAGGCAGCAATTTGCGCCTCTTTTTTGGAAAACCCGCGAGTTCTTATGTTTTTGCAAGCCGTGACTTTATCACGGTACATTATGGAGCGAACGGGTATACTATAAACAAGAACAGAGAATCGGAGGGATCGAAGATGTCCGTTAAAACCATTACCGCATCCAATTTTGAAGCCGAAGTGCTCCAATCGAATAAACCCGTGCTTGTAGATTTCTGGGCACCCTGGTGCGGCCCATGCCGTATGCTTTCTCCCGTTGTGGATGAACTTGCGGAAACCGACCTCAAGAATACCGCCGTGGTCGGCAAGGTTAACGTAGACGAAGAGCCCGAGCTTGCACAGCGTTTTGGCGTAATGAGCATCCCCACGCTGATCGTTTTTAAAAACGGCAAGGCCGTTAACAAATCCGTCGGCGTGAAGCCCCGCGGCACGATTCTCCAAATGGTCAACGAGTAATACCTCTTTTTGCCCCGCTCTTGCTGAATTGGGCCGGTTTTTACCGGCCCTTTTTCGTCTTTTGGCTAACGTATATCAGCAGCGCGGAAATAAAAGGCGTACCGCAATCGCCATTTGGTTCAGCGCATCTTTTCCTGCACTCTTTTCTTTGCCAAAACATGCGTCCTCCGTCCCCCCTTCGCCATGCTATACTGTAACAAATGATGATTCGCAATTGTGTTCAAGAAGTTGAAGCAGCCTTCTTGTATACTTCTTTTAAAGGACGGTGAGAAGCATGGATCGCATGGCAGTCGTAGAGGCCGTACAGCGTATGCAGGACTACATTGAAACGCACCTTGACGAGCCTATAACACTTGTGCAGCTTGCGCGCGCGGCGGGGTATTCCCCGTATCACTGCACAAGGCTCTTTAAGGAACTTACGAGAAAAACCCCCTTCGATTACCTGCGGGCGCGGCGTCTTACCAAGGCGGCCATGGTGCTTCGCGATGAAGAAGCGCGCGTGGTGGATGTGGCGTTTGACTTCCTGTTTGACTCGCATGAAGGGTTCACCAAAGCGTTTTCGAAGCAATTTGGCATATCCCCCATGCGCTATGCGAAGAATGCGCCTCCCATACGGCTTTTTCTCCCCTACGGCGTGCTTCCCTATTACCGTACCAAACACAAAGAGGAGGATTTAAAGATGTCGCAACAGATGAATACGGTTTTCGTGCAGGTGGTGGAGCGTCCCAAAAGAAAGGCGCTTGTAAAACGGGGTGTGAAGGCGGAAGGATATTTTGAATACTGTGAGGAGGTAGGCTGCGACGTATGGGGCGTGCTTCTGAGCGTAAAGGATGCGCTTTACGAGCCCGTGGGCATGTGGCTCCCGCCCAGTATGAGAAAACCCAACACCTCCGAGTATGTGCAGGGCGTTGAACTACCGCTCGACTATAATAAGCCCGTGCCCGAAGGCTTTGAACTGATGGAACTTCCGCCCTGCAAGATGATGGTGTTCCACGGCCAACCCTACGACGACGAGAAGTTCGGCGATGCCATTGCGGCCATTTGGGAGGCGATGGAGCAGTACGATCCCAAGCTTTACGGCTACGTTTGGGCGGACGACGACGGCCCGCGCATTCAGCTTGAACCGCAAGGCATCCGCGGCTACATTGAAGCGCGCCCCGTACGGGAGCTGAACGGGCAAAAGTAACTACTAACCGAACCGTTAAGCAAAAACAAGGAGCCGCAAAAGGGCTCCTTGTTTTTGCGCTTTTTAACCTTTTCATGGCGCATGGCCCGTACACACAGGACATATCTGCGTCTTAACGTTCGCTATATTCGGTTCCCATAATTTCGCAGGAATTGCGAAGCCTACCCTTCTGAAAAAAGCCCATCTGCGGCGGTACATAGTCATACATCAAAAGATGCTCTTGGTTTCTCGGCGCTTCCACGGCCACTTCGCCATTGACATCAAAGATCGCCGTGGGTGTGCTTTGGAACTTGGAAACGCTGTTTACGGAAACGACGGTCATCACATTTTCGACCGCACGCGTTCTTAAATGGGCTTTGATCAGCTCATACTTGTACAGCGAATCCTCCTCGCTTATATCGCTGAAGCTGACGAAGCACAGCTTTACACGCTCTTTGAAAAGTTCCCGAAAATACTCGGGAAACCGAACCTCGTAGCAAATTCGAAAGCCGATGCGAATCCCTTCGATTTCGAAAATGCCCGTTTCTTTTCCCTTTTGGAAATGGTTCAGGTCATATCCCCACAATGCGCGCTTGCCGTAGCTGCCCATCGTTTCACCCGCGGGAGAAAGTAGAAGCATGCCGTTTGTAAAGCCCTGCTCCGTTTCTATGGCGGTTCCCAGCGCGACATACATTTGGTTTTCTTTTGCCAAACATTTTACCGTTTCGATCGCCTGATGCAAAGCAGCCCGATCGATACCAACAAGATCCGCCCGTTCGACCGAAGGGTAGCCGCAAAGCGCACACTCATGAAAAACAAGAAGCCTTACTCCATTTTGCGATGCTTTCAAGATCGCGCTCGATAGCGCTTAAGTTGCCTTCGATGCTTTCACTGCTGGCAAATTGAAAAACAGCAATCTTCACAAGCCGACCCTCCTTGGTTTTTACACAATATATGCCAAAACTTACGGTATTGCAAGCGAAAGGAAGGGGCTGCCCCCTTCCTTTTGGATTCTTTGTAAATTCCATTTATTTTTTGCACAAACAGAACGGATGCCCCTCCGGGTCGAGCATCGTCACATAATGGTTTTCTCCAAACTGAATAGCTGCCTTGGTTGCACCAAGTCGAACTGCCTCTTCGACAGCCGCAGATAAATCCGCCACCTGAAAGTTGAAATGCATTTGCTTTTGCGGTTTGCCGGGTTCCTCCGGCCAAACCGGGGGGGCATATGGCGCATCGTCCGGCTCCGAAAACAAAAGTACCAAACCGTCGTGGGTTTTGAGCGCCAAACAATCAAAGGCGAT
>JAEZGQ010000180.1 GCA_023416895.1 Bacillota bacterium
AAGAGCATCAGCAAAACCTCGCTTCTGCGCGCTCCAAGCGAACGGGCGACCGCCAGCTCCCGCTTTCTTGTTTGGATGCGAAAGAAGCAGAGAAAAAAGCCGACCGCCAGCTCCAAACCTATTACAAGCGGCAAGAGGCGTTTTAGCATTTGGAGGTTGCGGTTTAGCTCGTTGAGCGTTTGGCGCAACGCCTCATCGTGGATGGTGGCCGCAAAGGATTGGCTGCGCAGGACGGGCGAATTGTAGATTTCCTTTTGGCGGCCGGACGGGTCGACCTCCGCAAAATGCCGTTCCAGCAGCACGCGAAACTCATCAAGTTTCCTATTGTCCAAAACGGTGGCACTTAAGCGATCCGCGGTGATTTTCCCATCCAGCTGTTTTTGAAGCGACGCAACAACGTTCCACGGACAATAGATTGCATCGGCATCCCCTGTATAGTTGCCCACCACCTTCAACGTGATCGCGGTGGCCTTTGTGCCTTGCGGCGCCAGCTGAACGGTAAGGGAAATACGGTAGGTTCCGCCCGCGTCCGGCTCCAAGGAATCCAAAAACCCCTGAGATACGATGCATACCGGCTCTTCCGAGCGAAATAGTTCCGCGCTCTGCCCCGAAAAGTAAGCGATTGTGATTCCTTCCGATGCGGCAAGCTCCGAGGCCGCATCGGGCGTTGTAATGCCAACCAAACGCTGCTCCTCCGGTAGAACGCTTGCGCTCGCTTCCGGTAAAGCGTTGCCGCTTTGTTTGCCGTAATAAAGCGTGGTTTTCAAACAAACATCTTTTACATAGGAAGAGAACGGAATTGGCTGATACTCGCCCATATAAGCATACCGCTCGGAAATAAAGTAGTCGATCAAGTACTCATGAACTCCCAAATGATCGGTTTGTGTTCCTTCGATGTTTGATACGACCACCGTAACAGGCATCACATCGTACGCGTTTTCAATTTCCTGCGCTTTTACACCCATGAATGTGTAGAAAAGGCACGAAAACCAACAAAGCGCCCCAAGCGATACGCTGATCGCCAGACCGCCCAAAATACCTCGCCGGATTCTGCTTTTTAAGTAAAATAGAACTGCCATACGGAATCTCCCTGAACAAACAGGATTTAGGGGATTCAACACAAACGAAACGCCTCTTGAAACCGTGCCGGAACCATTCACACCAAGCCACGGTGTTTGCTCTAGAGATGTGTGATTTTTAATCAAATTTCTTTTATAGTTTTAAACTATTTTACAATTATTTTGTGACAAAGCCATGCATTTGTCAAGCGACGATTTGAGACATGGCCGCTCTTGCGCGGCATTCGGGCGCAACGGTACCCAAACTGCTGTAAAAACGGCTGCTTAGCATCCCCTTATGGCGAATGCGCCTAAGAAAAACCTTGCACCGAAAAAATGCAAAAAACGCCTGCGCGGCCTCACCTTACACATCAAAACAGTCCTGCGGACAGGGTTTTCTAACAATCTCTCGCAAACTTTCACAGAAATTTGTGCGGTTCTTTTAATTTTTCTGTCGAAAATTACGATATATAGTATGATTGCATTATTTGGAAGGGAGGTGACAATATGGTAAATGCAGTTTTTAACGCACAAATCGAACTGCCCGTTCCCGTGCAGAGCGCACAGGCCTCCCCTTCTCCCTCGGGTTTTGGCAAGGTGAAAGATGCCGTTTTTGAAGCTCTGGGGTTGAGCGAAGGCGATCTGAAGGAGGTCGGCTCCAAGGAAAGTGAGAATGCCGCCGAATCCGGTCTGATGGCCGCATGGTTCATGGCACCGCCCATCTTGAAAACGCCGCAGCAAGGCGGCGGGCAGGAACAAACAATCAACGTCAGCAAATGCACCGATCCCGCGCAGGGGATTCTGGGCATTCTCGAAGGATTCGGATTGCTGAACGCCGACGGCACCCTTACCGATCAAGCGCAGGAGCTTTTACAAGCGGCCTACAACGCCGCAAGCACCGCGTCTTCCGGCGAGCAAGTGCCTTCAGCGCAGGCGGCAGGGACGCTGCCCGCACAGCCGGAAACACAAGGGCTTACGGAGCTTTTGCCCGTTATAAACAGCCCCGCACAGGCCGCATCGCCTGAGGCGCTTCTTCCGGTTTTAACGCCCCTTGTCGGCAATTATCTTCGCTCCTTGGAGAACGCGCAAAGTCAAGGCAACGCCGAACCGGTGCAGACAAGCAACATTGCGACAGTTCTTACACAGTCCGCACAGGCGGACAGTGTCGCTGCGGTTTCCCCGCAGACAGAGCAACAAAGCGGCGCACAGCTTGAAAAACTTTTTTCCGCAATTCAGGCCGCGCTAAGCGACACTTCGCCGGATTCCGGCC
This sequence comes from Bacillota bacterium, assembly GCA_023416895.1. Lineage (GTDB taxonomy): Bacteria > Bacillota > Clostridia > Christensenellales > CAG-138 > UBA7707. Next base: position 2,329 of record JAEZGQ010000180.1, read on the forward strand.
TCTCCAAAGACGCGGTAGCCCCGCAAACGGAAGAGCCGCAAAAGGCCACTGCGGATACAACGGTACAAAACGCCGCACCCCAAACGGCTTTCACACAGCTTTCCGATGCTTCTTTTATAAAGGATACGAACTTCCCGGTACAGCCCAACGCGCCTATGGCGGACGCGGGCGAAACGGTGATGAACCTCGTTCAAACCATTGAGGCAAACACCACCGAGGGCGCAACCGAATTTGAGGTAACGCTTAAGCCTGAGCACCTCGGCAAACTCTCCATCAAGCTCACGCAGGACAGCGACGGGCTCAAGGCGCAGATCAAGGCTGCGGACGCGACGGTACGCAGCATGCTCGAGGCCGAAATGAACACATTGCAGGCGCAACTGAAGGAAAAAGGCGTAGCGCTCACCAAGATCGACGTGACCTACGAGGCCTCCGCCCTCAACTTCAACGCTCCGCAAAACCGCCGCCAGCATAAAAGCGACGCGCAGGAAAGCAAGAGCCGCCTGAACGTATCGGGCATTTCACGAGCATCCGCCTACGGCTCGGCTTCGGAAGCCGCCACGGTAGATACCGCCGCGCAGAATGCCGCAAGGCTCACATTGCAGGGAAGCTCCGTGGAATTTTCCGCATGACGCACGAAAGGATTGAATCAAAACCATGAGCACCGTTACATCGACCAACTCCGCAAGTTCGCTCCGTACGATCGAGGATCTTACAAGCCAGCAGCGTACCGTAAACAAGGAGCTTGGGCAGGATCAGTTTATGCAGCTTCTGGTGCAGCAAATGGCCAACCAGGATCCGCTCTCGCCCACTTCTGACACGGACTTCATCGCGCAGCTTGCGCAGTTCTCCATGCTCAACCAAATGACCTCCATGTCGGACGCTACGGTGCAATCGCAGATGTACAGCCTCGTGGGCAAATACGTTTACGTTTATGCCGACGGCAGCCAGCAAAGCCTCGTGGCCGGCCTTGTGGACGGCGTGGTGAAGGAGAATGGAACCAACTACCTCGTCATTGGTGAACAGAAATACAAGCTTTCCGATGTGGTGGGCGTTGCAAACGTCAGTGAAACGAAGCCCAACGCCAACCAAAACGCCATCAACAGCACGGGGCTCCTCGGCAAAAACGTAACCGCCGCCATAAAGAATGAAGACGGCACCACTACGGAAATTTCTGGCACAGTCACAAAGCTTTCCACCAAGGACGGTGTAGCTTACGCAACCATCAGCAACGCTGAAACGGGCGACAAGGAAGTTGCGGTTTCCAGCATCGAAGAAATTTACTCTTAAGGAAACAGGAGGAACTTCCCTATGATGCGCTCCCTTTATTCCGGCGTAACCGGCCTTCGTAACCACCAAACGAGGATGGACGTAATCGGCAACAACATCTCCAACGTCAACACCGTGGCCTATAAGGCAAGCCGCGTGGTATTTCAAGACATTTTCAGCCAGACCATTTCGCCCGCCACCGGCGCAAACGGCACGGTAAGCGGCGGTACCAACCCCAAGCAAGTGGGTCTTGGTTCCGCAGTCGCCTCCATCGACATTCTCAACACCGAAAGCGCCACGCAATACACGGGCAACACGCTCGACCTCGCCATTGAGGGCGACGGCTACTTTGTCATTAAGACCGGTAGCTCCACCACCTACACCCGCGCGGGCAACTTCTACACCGACGAGAACGACAACCTCGTTACCGCAACGGGCGGCTTCGTGCAGGGTTATGCCGTGGCCGCGGACGGAACGGTTGGCACTACGCTCCAAAACATCACCATTGATCCGAGCTACACCAACGTCACCATCGACGAGACAGGCAAGGTCAACGCGCTCGACGGCTCCACCAAGGTTGTAATCGCGCAGATTGCGCTCGCCACCTTCTCCAACACAAACGCGCTTGAAAAAGTTGGCTCCAACACCTACCGCCCCACTGTAAACTCCGGCGACCCGACGTATTCCACCCCCGGCAACGGTGCCGCGGGCAAACTGAAGGCTGGCGCGCTCGAGATGTCCAACGTGGACCTCGCAAGCGAGTTCACCGACATGATCGTTACCCAGAGGGGCTTCCAGGCCAACTCGCGCATCATCACCACCACCGACTCCATGCTTGAGGAGCTTGTAAACCTCAAGAGGTAATCAACGATGACCGTGAGCGGGCCGGCCGCACGCATACGCCATAGCGCTTCACGCGCGCTGTGACCGGCCCGTAACAAAAAAGTTTTTCCCATGCCGCGCATGATAGCGTGCGCGTCGTTTTCCAAAAGCAAGGCGACTGTTTCGCCGACGGAGGGATACTATGATCAGGGTCAGCCGGCTCAACAAGGAGCATTTTTTCGTCAACTGCGATTTGATCGAGTTTGTGGAGGAAACCCCCAACACCATTATCTCCATGGCCTCCGGGCGCAAGATTGTGGTTTCCGAAAACGCCGACGAGGTCAAGCGGCTTATCATCGAGTTCAAGCGGCTGGCAAACGGCGTGGAGGATATTTGCGCGCCCGAGCGCCAGCAGGCACCCATGTCGCAGCAGGACACTGCGAATGAACCTCTTTGAGGCACGCGCTTAAGCGTCGCTTCACGTAAAATCCGCGGGGATACGCCCGCTTTTTAAGCTGCGAGGGATACGAATTTGGCTGAAATTTTATCGCAAAGCGAAATAGACGAATTGCTGGTTGCGCTTGCCTCCGGCCAGAACGCCACAGGCGGCGGAGACGGCAAAACAAAGCAGCAGGATGACAAGGTGCGCGTCTATGATTTCAGAAGTGCGAACAAGTTCTCCAAAGAACAAATCCGCATGCTGAACTTCATCTACGACAGCTACGCCGGGCGCCTTGCCACCTTCCTTTCGGGTACGCTACGTACCATGTGCGAGGTGGAAGTGGTATCCGTGGAGGAGCAGACCTTCGCGGAATTCACAAATTCCCTCCCCGTTCCCGCGTTTTTAAGCATCCTCACCATGCCGCCGCTCACGGGCAACGCGCTGTTTGAGGTATCATCCGCCATCGCTTACGAGATCGTAAGCCGGCTTCTCGGCGGCACGGGCTATTTCCACGAAGAGTCCAACAAATTGTTTACGGAGATCGAAATCTCCATTTTGTCGCGCATCACAAGGCAGATGATCGCCTACATGGGCGAAAGCTGGGAGCGCGTGGTTAGCGTTCAAGCCGAACTTGAGCGTGTGGAAACGAGCCCGCAGTTCGCGCAGATCGTGAACACGAGCGAACCGATTGCCATCATCACCATGAATGTGAAGATTGGCGAGGTATCGGACATTCTCAATTTGTGCATCCCGCACCTTGCAATCCAACCGATTGCCAAGCAGCTCGCCATGAAAAAGTGGTACAATGAGAGCAGTACCACAGCGGCAGGCGAAAACAACATTTTGCCTTATATGAGCCCCAAAATTGCCAATACGCCCATCAACCTGCGCGTATTCTTCAACGAAACGCACGCGACCGTACGCGACGTTTTGAACCTTCAGGTGGGTGACGTGCTGCGCATCGACCATCAGGTACGTGAACCGCTCAATGCAGTCATCGAGCATATACCGAAATTTAAGGGCTACATCGGCACAAAGGGCCAAAATCTTGCCCTGATGATTTCTGAAATACTAAAGGAGGCCCCAAAGGATGAATGATCCTTTTGCCATGGACAACGTCCCATTCGCCACATCCGTTGAAGTCGCCGCTATCCCGGGATATACTCTTTCCGCGGATGAAAGCGATGCCCTTGGCGAAATCGGCAACATCTGCATGGGCACCGCCGCCACCACGCTTTCGACGCTGCTTGGCAAACAGGTAAGCATCACTACGCCCCGCGTGAGCGTGTGCAGCTGCACCAGCGACTTTGGCGATTACAACAAGCCCTACCTTGTGGTGGAGGTTTCCTATACCGAAGGCATCGATGGCTACAACATCCTTTTAATCAAAGACAACGACGTGCGCGTCATCACCGACCTTTTGCTTGGCGGCGATGGCAATCCGGATAGGGAGGTCCCTATCGACCAGCTCCACTTTTCAGCCATCAGCGAGGTCATGAATCAAATGGTGGGCTCGTCGTCGACGTCACTCGCCAACATTCTGATGAAGCCCATCAACATTTCCCCGCCCAACGTCAAGCAGATCACGCTCGAGGAGGAAAGCCTCAACCAGCTTGCGTGCGGGGATGACATTACCATCAAAATCAGCTTTTCCATGGAAATCGAAGGTGTTTTGCAAAGCGAGATCATGCAGATCATGCCTTTCCAGTTTGGAAAAGAACTTGCGCACACGTTGCTCGGAAGCGTAATGGAGGAGCCCGAACCCATGCCCGTCCCCGTTTACGCCGAGCCGCCTCGAAGTGCCCCCGTGCAAGCGCACGCGCCTGTTTCGGCGCCGCCACGCAGGCAAACGGAGTATGCGCAAACGGACCGCATCAGCAACGACAGAAGCCGCGTAGGGGTGAAATCCATGCAGTACCAGTCTTTTGACGAACCGACTCGCAACGCACACAGTTCCTTCTTCGAAGGCGACGCCGGCGACAACATCGGCCTGATTCTCGACGTTCCCCTTCAGGTGACCGTTGAGCTAGGCAAGTGCCGCAAGAGCATCAAGGAAATCCTCGGGTTCAACCTTGGCTCGGTGGTGGTGCTCGACAGGCTTGCGGGCGAAATGGTGGACGTGCTTGTAAACGGCAAGCTCTTTGCCCGCGGCGAGGTTGTGGTGATCGACGACAACTACGGCGTGCGCATCACGGAGATTATCTCCGCTCCGTAAACAGCACGCAAGCGCGGTTTACACAACATGAAAACCGCTCGTTTGCCCGATTGATGAATGCAAAGAAGCACCCGCAAGGTACTTTCAGACGGTCACGCCCGAAAGAGCCCTATGGGTGTTTTTTGTACATCGCTCCAAGAGGCACCATGTTAAAACCTCGAAAGGCTTGAAGGCACAAAAAACGGCGCGCCGTATTCGGCACGCCGTTTCATTTCTTTGTCTAGCCAGCTTTAAGCTTAATATTTACCGAAATCATCAAACTGGATGGTCTCAGCAGGTACTTTGTGCACGGCGGCCTTCTCAGTCGCCTTTGTGCTTTCCTCTACAGGCGCTTTCTCGCCGCCCTTAAGCCGAAACTGTGCAACCATATCCTTGAGGAGCACGGCTTGACCGGAAAGTTCCTCGCTGGCCGCTGCGCCTTCCTGCGCGGTGGCGGAGTTGGTTTGTACCACCAGCGACATCTGCTCGATACCGCTGTTTATATGCTCGATGCCGCTCGCCTGCTCGCTTGACGCAACGGAAATACCCTCTACGAGCTTGCCCGCCGCTTCCACGCGCTCTACGATGACCGAAAGTGCCGCAGCCGTTTCATCCGCAAGCTTCTGGCCTACATCCGCCTTTCTTACGGAGCCTTCAATAAGCTCCGCAGTTTCCTTTGCAGCTTTCGCGCTCTTGCCGGCAAGGTTTCTTACCTCCTCGGCCACAACCGCAAAGCCCTTGCCGTGAACACCGGCGCGCGCCGCTTCCACAGCCGCGTTGAGCGCAAGGATGTTTGTTTGGAAGGCGATGTCATCGATCACCTTAATGATCTTGCCGATGCTTGCGGACGCCTCGTTGATTTCGGTCATGGCTTTCTGCATCAACTGCATTTGTCGGTTGCCTTCCACGGCGCCCTTTCTCGCGGCTTCCGAAAGCTCGTTTGCCCTGCTCGCGTTTGCGGCGTTTTCGCCGGTTTGCGAGGCGATTTCGGTAACGGAGGCGGTAAGTTCCTCAATGGAAGCCGCCTGCTCCGTAGCGCCCTGAGAGATCGCCTGATTGCCATCTGACACCTGCTTGGTGCCCGACGCGACCTGATCTGCCGCAAGGTTGATGTTGCTGATGAGCGAATTGAGCGCTTCGATGATGTTGTTGATGGCGGTCTTAAGTGCAGCAAAATCCCCTTTGTAATCGGAGGCGATCGCAACGTCCAGGTTCCCTTGCGACATCTCGCCGAGCACCTCGGAAATTTCCGTAATATAGCTGTTGAGCGCATCCAAGGTTCCGTTGAGCGCATGCTTGATGATGGCGTAATCTCCCGCGAAGTCGCTCGTGATGCTCACGTTTAGGTTTCCACCTTCCACCTCGCTGAGCACCGCAGCAGCCTCGTTGATGGGCGCGATTACCGCATCGAGCGTGCTGTTGAACCCTTCGATGATCTGCCGATAGCTGCCCTTATGCCTCGTAACATCCGCACGTGTGGAAAGCTGGCCGTTGGCCGCAGCCTCCACAAGCATACCCGAATCATCAAGCAGTAAGTTAAGCGATGCGCGAACATCGTTGAGGTTTTGCACCATGCCCATAAACTCGCCGCTGAAGCGCTTCGCGTCGATCTCTTCTAGTTCTTCACCCGCAGCCATCTTTACAAGCTGCGCCGAAGTGGCCTTTACGGGCCGTGCAATGCTGCCTGTCATAACGATGCCAAGCCCCACCGCAGCTGCAACGCTTACCCCCATCACAGCGAGCATGATCGTTGTGGCGGTTTGAGCCGTTTGCGCGTTTTGCTCCCCGCGCTCCTTGGCTGTGTTTTGGTTGTACGTGACAAGCTTGTCAAGCGCGGCCTGGAGCGCGTTTGCGGTGTCCGCCGTTTCATTGAGAAGATAGGTAAGCGCTTCGGCCGATTTTCCTTCTTTTACAATGTTACTCGCCTTTGTGGCCATAACCTTGTACTCCGTCCAAAGCTTTACGGCCTCGGCATACAGTGCACGTTCCTCCTCGGAAGAAATGCCCGCTTCATAGTCGGCCATATACTTGTCGCCGGTATAGAAATACGTTTGAATATCCATCATGCAATTGCGCTGTTCATCGCCGGTGGTGACGGTCATTTTCAACGTATTGAACCGCGCCATCTGATAGGCGAGCGCTGCCTGACTCGAGTAAACCACGCCGAGCGTGTTCTTCTCATACAAGAGACCGTCCTCTTTTTTGAGCGTTCCGATGCCGCTCAGCCCCACCGCACCTACGACACCCGCGAGAACGGCGATCAAAAGAAACGCGCTCATCAGACGTATGCCAACGTTCAGCTTTTTGAAAAGACCCATGATTTTCCTCCATTGATTTAGGTTGTTTTTCCAAGAGAATTTGCACGTTATGCTTATGGCTGAAAGAAACCCTGACCAGCCCAATTTTTTTGCTCTACCAAAGATATGCCTAAGCGGTATAAAAACCAGAAAGTATCTACGTTTGAACCGTTTTCGGTTACAGAATAGAGGAGTTGACGATCGCACAGATTATTAAATATATCGGTATAATTGCGCAATTCTTAACATTTTTCGGCGCTTGGTTCGAAGAAATAATTTTGCCTTCTTATTTTCTTTTGGCGTGCCCCACAAAAAAAACGCCGAACGCTCCCTTTTTCACGAAAGAGAGCGCCCGGCTTTATGTAAAGCGGGGTATGCGTAAGGCCCTCAAAGCCCTTCGCTCCCATCCGCTGCACGCTTTTTTGCAGGGGCGTTTTCTCAAGATGCCCCGCGGGGCATTACGCGTTGGTGCCGTTGTGGTCGTCTTCGTCGTCAGCTTTGTTGCTGCCGTCGCTGTTCAGTTTTCCAAGGATGTCTTTGAGGATCTTCGGCAGCGGTACGCCCATTTCACCTACGTTTTCAAGGATGGAGATCCCTTCGTTGGCGATGTAGAAAATGCACACCGACGCGCGCACCGCTTCGTTGGTAGAAGGCACCAGCTTGTCAAGAAGCGATGCAAGCGCCACCAACGCGAAGATGCCCACCTTTTTCAGCAGGCCCTTAAACCCCTCGTTGCTCGAAAGCACGTGTTTGAACGCCGCACACATGACGCCGGTGATGTAGTCGATCACCACCACCGCGACAAGCGCGATGATGAGCGCATCGCACGGGCCAAACAGGTAAACGAGCACGCCGCCGATGGCAGCAAATATGGTTTTTATGGTAATTTCAAGGTTCATGGCCATGTATTCCTTTCCGTTTAGGTTTTTTTCTTGAGCCACGCGGCGTAGCAGTAGCCGCGCAGATAGCCTTTCTCCATTTTTTTCACGGCGTCTGCCCAGCCGTTTTCGATGTTCAAAACAAGAATTTCCTCGCCGCGGTCAACCTTGCCGATGATGTTGTAGCTGTCCGCACTGGTGGGTGTTTTTCGAATGTTCACATACGTCACGCCATCGTAAACGTAGTCTGCCGGAAAGTCCTGTGCCGTTTCCTCCTCGCCCTGAAACAGGGGCTCAAACCTACCGTAGCGGTTCCAATATCCCTTGCCGCTCTGATCAATTCCCTGCTGCACCACGCCGTCGTCGCGGCCCTTGGCCTCAATCACCTGTCCGTCGCCGATGTATACGCCGACGTGGTGAATTTTCGTGCCGTTGTGGCGAAACACGAAATCGCCGGGCATAAGCTTGTCGCGCGTTTTGATTTCCTTACACATTTCAAACAGGCCGCGCGAGCTTGTGTCGCTCTTGAGAAGGTTGTTTTTCATCAAAAAGTATACGATGAGCCCGGAGCAGTCGAACGCGGCGATGTAACTCTTGCCTTCGGCAACGCGCTTTTTCCAAAGCGCGATGGCGCGCTGTGCGTTGATGGCGCTCGTTTCGCGCTTTTTGATCCAAGCCTCGGTGATGGCGGTCTCGCCCTGAGCGCCCCAAACATAGATGGAGCCCAGTTGATTTTTCAAATAAGCAATGAATTGACGAATCATGCTTTTTACCTCCAAGTTTCGCTGCGCCCGCCTTTTATGGCGGCGGGCGGCTTATGTATTTTTAAGCGTTCTTCCCGCAGCCTTTCAGGCAAACGGTTTTTTTGTTTTTGGACGTGTTCCGGATTCCTGCGCGCCTTTTTTGCATGCTGCGCGGGCTGTTGTTCCGAAAAGCCGTTTTTGCGGGGGTAAAACGTCGCGCACCGCATCGCGGGCTTTGCTTTTTGCCGCGCAAAATCGGTACACTGTATATATATGTTCAGCGCGTGTAATTTGCGCGCGTTCTTGCCCCTCCAACCGGCGCCGCGGGAGCTTTCGGCATAAATTCCGCTTCGAGAAGCGAATAAATTCTAGGCGAAACGGAGTTTTGCAGCTCCTCGCGCATCGTCACCCAATAGGCCGTTTGCCCGGTAAATAGGTTTTTTCGTTCCGCGTCGTCGAGGTAACCCATCAGCTCGTAAATTTCCTCCATGGAAAGGGTTGGGACATTGTTCTTGCCGCTCGTGCCTGGCCCTTTGGAAACGGGAGAGGCGCTTTGCTGCGCGGAAGCATACCAGTTTGAAGCAAGGTTGAGCGCGGCGGCCTGTGCGGATGCAGCGGCCTGCGCGTTGTAGGCTTGTGCCTCAAAGAGGCGGTTTTGGTAGGACTGCATCGCCTCATACAGCTTCTCCGATAGTGCGGCGTTATACTGCGCCTCAATCGTGGTCACGTCGCGTTCGGCATCGTCCTGCTCGCGCTCCTTCATGGATAAAACATAGGTTGACTGCCCCATACCGCGCGAGACGGCGTCTGCGTCAAGCTCGGCGTTGGCCGTTTTCGCGGCCTCCTTGCGGCGGGAAATGGACAGATCCACCGTCGGGCGAAGATAGCCTTTGAGTTCTTTTTGAAGCGCCTCTGCGTCAAAAGCCGCCACGCTCAACGTTTGCGGCGCTGTGTAGCTCATCGCCATAGCGTAATAATCCGCAAAGCTCTGCGGTGTTGAAATGCTTCCGTTTTTGTCGTAAGCCGCTTGCGTTTTCGGGCCCCACACGCCGTCCGCCGTTACGCCGAGGCGTTTTTGGTACGCCTTCACATCGGCGCTTGTTTTTACATCCGCAGGCGGCGTATAGCCGGAAACATAATAGCTTGCCATGTTTGTTCCTCCTTTGTTTTCACTTAGCTCCCTGTTTCAAGCGACGACAGTCGCCACTCAAGCTCTGCGAGCTTTTGCGCAAGAATCGTAAAATTTTGATTGAGGCAGTTTTCGTTTGCTTTGATCTCTTCCTCCGCCTGCTGCGCATCAGCCTCGCGACTTTGTGCGTGCGGCAGCACGATATAGTAAAGCGCGCGCATGTCGAGCCCCATTTATTCCACCCTCCTCCACTGTTCAAAGGCAAGCTCCGCTCCGCCCTCAAGCACAAAGCGCCCGCCTGCCTCGTTTTCAAACCGGAGCGAAAACACCCTGCCCTCGTTTTTAAGCGGCAGCTCCAGCACCGCCGCGCGCTCCTTAGGCAAAAGCACCCGATACATCGTGCTCATGCCGCCCACGGAAACCTCCACGAGCACAGCCGCGTTTTCCGTTTCCTCAGCGCCGCGCAAATAAAGCTGGCGCATGGCCTTGACGGTGCTTTTCTCGTAAAGGTCCGTAGAGGGGGTTTGCCACCACGCATGAATGGGCAGGCCGTTGTAGCTGTTCCCCTCGCCAAGCCTGCACACGCGGCGCGTACCGTCTACAAGGTACGCATACCCATCGCTCGCGCACAGATCGTAGGCGGTAAACCCGCGCCGTAGCATATAGGTGCGGCGCAAAAGGTCGTACTCCACGACCGCGCTTTCGCCGTTTTCTTTCAATAGAAACAAAAGTTTTTCGCGCGCGAGCGCACCGCGTGCATCCGCAGCGTCCGCCATCGCGAGAAAGGTTTTGATGCGCCGCGCGTCTGCCATGGCGCGTGCGGTAACCCCGTTGAACGCGAAAAGCCCCGCGGCTGTAAGGTAGTAGACCGCGTCGGCCACGCGCACGAGCGCCGTGTGTGCGGTGGATTCGGAAGCCGAGTCCACGCTTTCGATGGTGAAGTTACCGGGCCTATCGCCGATGAGCCGATAAATGCTGCGGCGTTTGAAAATAAGAAGCTGGTTGGAGAGCGCCATAAGCCCGGTAATTGGATCGCTGCCGTCGCTGCCCACTTCGGCGTGGCCGCCCTCCACGTTTGGCGAGGCTTCCACGCTTGACCAATCCTCAACGGAGCGGCCGTCACCGGGGAGCTGCGACCAGTAAAGGCGGTTTTTGTGGTTGGGGTCACCCGCAGCAAAAAGCCTTCCCTTGTAGGTATCAAGATAGAGTGCGGGTACGTCGGACACGCCCGCTGCACTGCCAAAAAGCGCAACCGTTTCGCCGTCGTACTTAATAAGCCTTCGTTCCCCGCAGCCGATCACGAGGCAGTCGGTACCGTTGATTTGCGTCTGCGCCGCGCAGAAACGAAAGTTTTCCAAAGTCCCCTCATACTCGTACACCTTTTGCCACGCACCCAGCTTATAGGCATAAAGCGCCTGGCCCACAAGCACGAGAAACTGCGTGCCCGATTGCGAGCGGTACAAAAAAAGCCGGTGCGGGGTATCGCTGCCAGGCACCGGCTGTTCTATATAAGGCAAAAATCCCTGCGCCACACGAAGGGCGCCGTCCGAGGTATCCATGTTGCAAGCGTCGGGGCTCATGCCTGTTGGAAGCCCGTTTTCCGCGGACGACTGGTCGATTCCTAAAAACTCGTTGATCTTATAAAGCATGCGCGCCATGCGCTCACCACCTGTTCACAAGGCGATGGGCTGCGACGTCGCCCGGGTGCGGGCGGATTTGGCGTTTTCCTGCCTCGTACATTTGAAAATACACATTGCCGCCGCGCTGCAAGTTGACTTCACCCGAGGCGCGCTCCCTGCCCACCACGTAGGTGACAATCAGCCCATGACACCATTCCGGCACCTCAGGCACGTCGGTAGGTGCGCTCACAGACTTCGGCGCAAAGCGGTAGCAAACCGCAAGCTCCGAAGCGTCCGCACCGCGCGCGTACACACAATCGCCCGCCTCGCCGAAGGAATACTCGAGCTTTTTCCCGTTTTGGGAAACCGATAGCACACTTAGGCATGCATGCGACAGCGCCTCAAGAGAAAACAGCCCGTTTTCGTGCGCCACACTTTCCGTGCGCCTGAGGCGGAACGCCTCCGCAAGGTCGAGGACGGCGTCGTTTGCAAAGCGGGCAAGCTTATCGCGCCATACATCGAGGCTTTGCGCATCATGCCCGCGGTCGAGCTGTGCGAGCGCGGAAACGATGATGTCGTTGAGCGTCATACCGTGCCTCCGAGCTTTTTGCCCCTGCCGCTTTTGTACGGCCCCACAAGCGCCGCGCCAAGCACCGTAACGCGCTCGTTCTGGCGAATTAACTCCGCGACGCTCTTTGGCACCGCAACGTTTACCCCGCGGCGGATACGGAAGAAATGGCCGTTAATGCCGCCCTCCCAAGGGATGCCCGTGCCTGCCGGATCGGCGATGAGGATGTTCACCCGTTCCTCCTTGGCAAGGCTCTCCCCGGTTTCGCCGGTAATTTTATCAATTTCAAGATCGTTGATGTAATTCATGATGTTCCTCCTGCTTGTTGGATTTTATTGTGCCGTGGTTAAATCCGAAGGCTTTCTCTCCTTCAGTCAGCTCCGCCGACAGCTTCCTCCTCAGAGGAAGCCAACGGCAGCCTCCATTTCTATGGCAATTATGGGGGGGCACAACCCCCCCATTTGTTCCGGCTTTGACGGCATGTACGTCAAAACGGATGAAAGCCGAAGGCTTTCGCACCTTTCACGCTTTGCCACACGGAAATGCGAAGCGTTTTAGGCAAAGCGCGCAAAACCTCGCCGAAGTGTCAAACGACACTTCGGCGAAAGCGAGCGGAGCGAGCGCCTATGCGCTTACCCCATGCTCAATGCGCACAAGCCACAGATCGTTGAGTATCACGGCCGCGTAGGCGGGCGCTTTTGCGCCCACGGTGGCGCGCTGGTCGAGCGGGTCGCTCGAGCCGGCAGAACCGTGCGGCTTGATGATGGTTTGCAAGGCACCCTTACCTTCCATGTCGATGATGCCGTAAGCATCCTTGCCGAACACAAGCGTGGCGTGCACGTCGGGCGAGGCCTTGGTAGCGGCATCGGGCGCGCCCGCGTCGGCGCTGTAAACAATGGCGTCGGCGGCGAGGGAGGCGGGCGCAGTGAGGGTTACGGTGAGGGTCTGCTCGTCAAAGCCCGCAAGCGTGTGGGTAGCCGCGCCGATCCCGATGGTGTTCCCCTCGGTTTTCAGGTAGGCAAGCTCCGCTTCAGTGGGTGCGTTTTTGAGCACGAAGGACGCGGCGTTGGAGGTGGCCGTTTTTACTTTGTTCAAAACGCTCTGGCGGAAAATCTTCGCTTCGGTGCTTTCCACAAACACCACGCCGAACAAGCGGCCGATTTCGCCGCTGTAGATCTGTTCGGCGTTTGCGTACTTGGAAACATCCTGCCAGAGGGTGTCGTTTTGCAAATCATAGGTGGCCTCCGGCGAGCAGATACACACAAAGTGCGGCTTTCTGCCGTTTTCGCAGAATGGGCGCGCTTTGGCGCGTTTGAGCGTGCGCACCGCGCGGCGGATTTCAGAAACCGTAAGCTTATCCGCCGCCTCGATGGACGAGCGCGCCGTTTTGCCGTTCGGGCGCTGCACGTTGTTCCCCGCGCACATGGCGTCGCGGGTAACCCACTCCACCACCGTGCCGAGCTGCTCACCCAAAAGCTCCGCGCTGTCGGCAATCACCTGATCGTAGCCGGTCATATCCACTAGGTCGCTGATCTCCACATACGCGCCGTACTGGCTTACCTCCGCCTCCACCTCAGTCTGCGAGAGCGACTGGCCGGCAGGGGTCACGCCCTCCACAAGGGCAAGCCCCGCGGTATCGGGATCGAAAAGGTTCCA
>JAEZGQ010000106.1 GCA_023416895.1 Bacillota bacterium
GGCTTTGGTAAAATATCATTCGTGCCGTTCCTCCTTAGCTCAGTCGGTAGAGCATGCGGCTGTTAACCGCAGTGTCGCTGGTTCGAGTCCAGCAGGGGGAGCCAAAAGCAAAAAGAGCCACCTTTCGGTTGGCTCTTTTTGTTTTGCTTTCTCTCCGGTTCCAAACCAGCGACCAAGGTTAACAGCCGCATCGCGGCTGTTAACTGTTGCGGAGCCGAGCGCTGCCAGTGGCAGATACAGCGAGGCGTAGCAAGGGCAAAACAGGGAGCGCTAGGAAGGCGTTCACGCCGACACAGCGCGACCATGTTTTGCCCCGGACGTGGAGCTGGTTCGAGTCCAGCAGGGGGAGCCAAAAGCAAAAGACCACCATTCGGTGGTCTTTTGTTTTTCACTTACCTTCTAGCTCCGAACCGGCGACCTGCGTTCAGCCGCATCGCGGCTGTTCACTGTTGCGGAGCCGAGCGCTGCCAGTGGCAGATACAGCGAGGCGTAGCAAGGGCAAAACAGGGAGCGCTAGGAAGGCGTTCGCGCCGACGATACGCGACCATGTTTTGCCCCGAACGTGGAGCTGGTTCGAGTCCAGCAGGGGGAGCCAAAAGCAAAAAGAGCCACCTTTCGGTTGGCTCTTTTTGCTTTTGCTTTCTCTCCGGTTCCAAACCAGCGACCAAGGTTAACAGCCGCATCGCGGCTGTTAACTGTTGCGGAGCCACGTCGTCGCGTACTTTATATCTCTCAAGGCAATTTATAAAATTGCCTCTCGCTCATTCCATCGCTCCGCCTTTGCGCAAAAATCCCCGCTCACACCTGCTAAGCCCTTGTAAACGCGGGCTTTTACGCCGGTTGCTCGCTGCCGGCTTTTTGCGCTTTCATGGGATGGTGGCAGATACAGCGAGGCAGCCCTCGGCGGGGAACTCCTCGGACACTAGGCTTGCGGGCTGTCGAAGCAAGGGCTAAACAGGGAGCGCTAGGACGGCGTTCACGCTGACGATGCGTGACCATGTTTTGCCCCGGACGTGGTGCTTTCAAGCCAAACCAAGCTATCTACTTGGGGGTTCCCTGCAAATGGTTTCAGTCGATTTATATTGATTGAATTATTACTCATTAGTAAATCACGATAGCATGTATCTGTTTTCTTTACAATAGAACGGCAAACCAACGGCGCGGCTGCAACAGTTCCCCGTCATAGCCGCGCCCTGAATTTTTTGCTGCAGGATCGAAAAGAACACCCCTGCTAATCGTAATATCGTACAATCAGCTCCACCAGTTCATCTACGCTCATTCCGAGCGCCTTATAATACTCAATGTCTTTTTTCAACTTCTCGAGCGCCAATTCATCGCGTTTGCCCGAAAGCTCGTGCGCCTTTAGCGGGGCGACAAAGCAGCCCTTCCCCACCATCGTCACGATAAAGCCGGCGCGCTCCAGCTCCTCCCACGCCTTTTTAACAGGAATCACGCTGATGCGGAGCTCCTTAGCCACGGTACGAATGGGCGGCAGACAAAACCCTTCCGTCAGCTGGCCTTTTACGATTTGTGCGGAAACCTGATCGAACAGCTGCTGGTAGATCGGCTTGTCAGAGGTGCCCGATATCGCGATATTTATAGACATTACAAATCAACCTTTTCAAAATTCGTCACAGATTTCCGGTACGCCAGCACCGTCATCAGTGCAAATAAAAGAATACCGGTACCAAGCACGGGAAGCTGGCGAATCAGCGCATCGGCACTTGTTCCGTCAAGCGTATGATTTACCGCCGGCACAGCCGCCACAAGTACTTCGACCGAGGAAGCAAACAAAACCGCTGCGGTTATCGCTAGTGTAAGCGGCCATCCCATCTTGTACGCGGTTTTGTAGTACATCGGCAAGAAGATTGCGTTGAAAATGCCGTACATCAAAAACACACAACCGAGATACGCAAGGTTTGCATCGATCAGCATGTTACCATGGGGGTAAAACGACATGTTGAGAAAGGCAAACGGCACCGCCGACAAAACCTGGGCAAGTTCCAGCGTGACGACGGAGATGACGCGGGCCTTGACAACGTCGCGCTTGCGAATTGGCAGCATCATCGTAAAGCCGGTGTCGTTAATTGCTTTGGCGTTTGTAAAAACGTTTGGCACGACGAAGAAAAAGAGATAGAGCATCGCTATGAAATACGGCCATTGCGGAATGAGGAGCAGCGCGCTGAACAGCACCGTGAGAAAATACAGTGGGCTAATGACGAGACGAAACTCTTTATATAGCAAGTTCTTCATTGTCATTCTCCTTTTTCGCATGATAGATCATGATGTCCTCGAGGTTTGGAAGCTCCGCCATTACGGTATCCTCCTGCCTCAGATCGGCCGTTTTTATAAGACCGGTGAAGCCGAACGAGTGAGTTTTGCTCGCGATCAACCGTGAGGCTATGCTGCCGAGCTGTTCGTTGGTACCCTTAACCAGCCGATATGCGTCAAGCAGCTCATCCTTCGCACGGCTCTCAACAACCCTACCGTTCACAATATAGGTAATAAAGTCAGCGCATTTCTCTAGATCGCTCGTAATATGCGTGGAGAATAGAATGCTTCTCTCACCGCTTTCGATGAGCTCCTGAAACAGCTCCAAAAGATCGTCGCGGGCAATGGGATCCAACCCGCTGGTCGGTTCGTCAAGCAGGAGCAGCTTTGCGTGATGCGACAGAGCCAACACAAGCGAATATTTGATGCGCATACCGTGCGACAGTTCGGCAGGGCGCTTGTTTTCATCAAGCTTGAACCGATGCATGTAAGATTGGTATACGGAAGCATCCCAGTTGTCATAAAAACGACGGGCCACCTCGGTGATGCGTTTGATTGGGGTTTTTGCGTAATAGTCAACGCCGCCGAGCGTAAAGCCGATGAGCTGCTTTAATTCGAGTTCATTTTGATCAAAGTCCTTCCCAAGCATCCGAACACTGCCGCTGTCTTTGTGGACTAGACCGAGCATTGATTTCAGCGTGGTGGTTTTTCCGGCGCCGTTCGCACCGATAAAGCCCATAATGTAACCGCTTTCCAGCGAAAAAGTCACATCCTTCAGGCTAAAGCTCGCATAGCTCTTGCACAGGTTTTGTACGGATAATATCTCCATTTGCGACCTCCCTATCATTTCAA
>JAEZGQ010000224.1 GCA_023416895.1 Bacillota bacterium
GTTCCGATTTATGCCGTGCGCGGCAATTGCGATTTTGACATGGCAGCCGAACAGGAACTCGTGATAACGCTCGGTGGCGCGAGGATTTTTTTAACGCATGGGCACAAATACGGCGTCAAGCAAGGCGTGGAGGCAGTGTTCTACCGCGCGCAGGAGCTTATGTGCGGTACTGTTTTGTTCGGGCATACGCATGTTTCGCTTGTGGAAGCGTGGGGGAGTGTTCTTGGCGTGAACCCGGGCAGCGCGGCACTTCCGCATAAGGGAAGGCCTTCTATCGCGCGGCTCACCATAGAAAACGGGGATGTCAATGCGCGTATCATTCTTCTCTGATTTTAAAAACGAAGGAATCGAAAACTCCCGTAGTTTACGGGAGTTTTTATGTTTGCATTATAATAATGAAGCTATCCATGCATGCGCCATTGCACAAGCCTTTTTTCCGCGTAGGAAACGCCATAGTACATCAGCGCCGCAAGCACACACAATACGGCGATGCTCGCCATTACAAGGTCGAGTTTGAACACTTGACCGCCATATACAATCAAATATCCAAGCCCCGATCTGGAAACGAGGTATTCGCCAACGATCACGCCGACCCAGCTCATACCAACGCTTATTTTTAGCGCGCTGATGATGGTTGGCACTGAGGCAGGAAGCACCACCATGGTTAAAATTTGCAGTTTTTTTGCACCGAGCGTGCGCATCAAAAGCTGCTTTTCGTCGCTGATTTCATTGAATCCAGCAAGTACGCTCATGATGGTAACGATCAGCGAAATAAAAAGCCCCATCACAATGATGCTTTTGATGCCCGAACCAAACCAAACAATAAGAATTGGCCCAAGCGCAATTTTGGGGAGTGCATTGAGCACCACAAGATAAGGGTCAAGAATACGCGAAACGGTTTTGCTCCACCAGAAAAGAATTGCAACCAGTGTACCTAGAAGCGTGCCCAGCACAAACCCGATCACCGTTTCAAAAAGAGTGATGCCGATGTGCATAAAAAGATCGCCGCTTGTATAAAGCCTTGCGATGGTGGAGGCGACTCGAAATGGCGAGCTACCGATGAAAGGGTCAATCAGCCCAGTGCGCGCCGCAACCTCCCAAAAAACCAGAAAAATAACGAAAATTGCGTAGCGCATGAAGGTAACGAACCGGTCCTTGCGCTTAATTGCATCCAAAAACGCCTTGTGTTCCGAAGAAATTTCAACGTTTTGTTTCACCGTTGTCGAGCTCCTTCCAGATTTTATCGAAATATTCCTTGAATTCCGGTGCGTTTCTCCTTGCGATCGGGTGCGGCTCGGCGGTGAGCGTTACAATGTGCTCGCTTTTTATCGTTGCAGGGCGGGCGCTGAATACAAGAATGCGGTCGCTCATGGAGATCGCCTCGGCGATGTCATGCGTCACAAGAATGGCTGTCTTTTTTTCGTTCTTGATGATGCCGTGGATCTCGTCAGACGCACGAAGCCTTGTTTGATAATCGAGCGAAGAAAACGGCTCATCAAGAAGCAGAAGATCGGGTGAGAAGGCGAGCGTGCGGATCAGCGCCACCTTTTGTCGCATACCTCCAGAAAGCTGACGCGGATAATTGTTGGCAAATGCGCTTAAACCGTAGGTATCCAAAAGAGAAAGGGCAAGCGCGTGCGTTTGCTCGCTAAGAAGGCCCTTTACCTGTAAGCCCAGAAGAACGTTTCCCTCGATGGTGCGCCAGTCGAGAAGATGATCGCGCTGCAGCATGTAGCCGGGCGCGTTGCCGCTTAAGCGGATTTCGCCGCTCGAAGGCGGCATAAGCCCCGCGATCAAAGATAAGACGCTCGTTTTGCCGCAGCCCGACGGCCCAACGATCGCAACGAACTCGCCTTCCTGTACCGCAAAGCTCAAATGAGAAATTGCTTCCGTTTCGCCGGAAAGGTCGTGATAAGTTAGGCAAATATCCTTTGCCTCAACGATGATGTTTGCCATGGTAGCCTCCCGAAGCTAATACATACCATAATGTATTCCATATCACGAAATGTCGTGAACATGCAAAATGCGCGCGGCGTATATTGGAATAGGACGGAATTTCCGCCAAATGGGCGGTTTTTCGGCGGAAGGGGCGATTGACTTGATACAAAAAAGACCATCCACCATCTACATCAACAACCGTTGCGTCAGGCGTGGTCCGTTCAGGAACGGGCTTGTATTTTTTATTACCTTGCTGCTTTTGATTTGCTGCGGGGTGGAGTTTGTACTTTCGCTTTTGCTCTCCGGTGCGACCACCGTTGTTTTTGCGGTGGTGATCAAGCGCTATTGAGAAGGATATGTGCTCTCTAGGTTTGTAAAGCCTCAACGGATGTGGTAACATGAAAAAACCACATCGGATAAGTTGAGGTATAAACATGAAGCGCCCCAAAATGATCTTGTTTGATTATGGGCATACCTTGGCATACACAGCACATGTCAACTATGTGGCGGGTGCAAAAGCCATTCTGAGCCACGCTACAGAAAACCCCATGGGTATCACGTCGGAGCAGTTGCAAAAGCTGGGAGAGGCACTTTTTGATGAGATGAAACTTGCGCTGCGGCCAAACAACCTAGAGGTTGAGTGGCTGAAAGCGGAGGAGCTTCTGTACGGCAAACTGGGGCTTGCGTTTGATATTCCGCCGTCCCGGCTCGAATACGAGTACTTTCGTGCGGCAGAACCTGCTTTTCCTATGGAGGGCATCGGTGATCTTTTAAATTTTCTCGAGCAAGAGGGGATCAGAAGCGGCGTTATCAGCAACATCGCTTATTCTAGTGCGACGCTTGAAAAAAGCACGGCGGAGCTTCTGCCGAACAACCGCTTTGAATTTGTAATCGCCTCAAGCGACTATGTATTTCGCAAGCCGAGCCGCCATTTGTTTGAACTGGCGGCGGGGCGGGCAAAACTGCGCCCCGGCGAAATTTGGTTCTGCGGTGACGACGTTGTATGCGATGTGGAGGGGGCATCCGCCGCTGGGATGTTCCCCGTGTGGTATGAAAGCCCGCTGCCATGTTTTTACAGGCCCGTGCAGCAGCAGCCTACCTGCATGCACCTCCATATAAAGGCGTGGGACGAATTGCAGCAATGTCTTAAGGCCATTTGATGAATAAAAAAGCTTACTGCAAGAAAACAGGCCGACACTTTTGTGTCGGCCTGTAAAAGTCAAGCGATGAAATTAGATGCCGCGTTGAACCTTACCGGAACGAAGGCAGCGCGTGCAAACGTCCATCTTGCGCGGTGTGCCGTTGATTACGGCGGTAACACGCTGGATGTTGGGTG
>JAEZGQ010000031.1 GCA_023416895.1 Bacillota bacterium
ATTGCTTGTTTCCGTGCGCTTTCCTGTAGGCGCTTGCGAACGCCTTGAGCTTATCGAAGCTCTCGCGGCTCAGCGCGTGCTCGATGCGGCAGGCATCCTCGCGCGCGATCGCTTCGCTCACGCCGATGTCCATCAAATAACTTGCCAAAAGGTTGTGCCGCTCAAAGGTACGCTCAGCGATTTCAAGCCCTGCGGCAGTCAAGGTGATATGACCCTTATCGTCAAACTCCACAAGCTCGTTTTCGCGGAATTTTTTCATGGCAAAGCTCACGCTCGGCTTTGAATAGCCAAGCTCGTTGGCTACATCGATGGAACGAACCTGTCCTAAGCGTCTTTGCAGCATCAGAATGGTTTCAAGATAATCCTCAGCCGATTCACGAATCTGCAAACGACCGCCTCCTTTCACCGCTTCTCAAGCGGCCTGGGTGATGTTGAAACCATCTTACCATATTGCATGCGGTTTTACAATTCAGGGCGTTTTTCGGTTTTTTTGTTTCGAGATTGACATATTCGGTGCAAACTGCTATCCTATATATGGTTAGCAAGAGCTAACCGAATTTTTGACCTGCAGGTTAGTTTTTTCTAACCTTATCCGAAAGGAGTTGGCCGCTATGCCGCTGACATTTGCAAAGCCCGGCGAACGTGCGCAAATCAAGAAAATTGCCGGCAGAGACGAAGTGAAAAGGCATCTTCAAAACCTCGGTTTTGTGGAGGGAAGCGATGTGAGCGTGGTCGCTGAAAATGGCGGCAACGTGATCGTATGCATAAAGGACGCGCGCGTGGCCATCAGCCGTGAAATGGCAA
The DNA here is from genome assembly GCA_023416895.1 of Bacillota bacterium. Classification (GTDB taxonomy): domain Bacteria; phylum Bacillota; class Clostridia; order Christensenellales; family CAG-138; genus UBA7707. The sequence goes on from JAEZGQ010000031.1 coordinate 805, forward strand.
ACAAGATCATCGTTTAAGGGGGAATTCCAACATGCAGACACTTCGTCAAATTAAATGCGGTGAAACCGTAATCGTAAAACGCTTAAATGGTGACGGCCCGGTAAAACGGCGCATTATGGACATGGGCATCACCAAGGGCACCGAGCTTTTTGTGCGCAAGGTAGCGCCGCTGGGCGACCCCATTGAGCTTACCGTGCGCGGTTACGAGCTTAGCATTCGCAAGGCCGACGCTGAAATGGTAGAAGTTGAGGCTGTATAGCTGTCTCTTTTTTTGACCGAAGGTTAGAGAATACTAACTTATTGCAGGAGGGAATACCATGACCATTGCGCTTGCCGGAAACCCGAACAGCGGCAAAACCACGCTCTTTAATGCCCTCACGGGAAGCTCGCAGTATGTGGGCAACTGGCCCGGCGTTACGGTGGAGAAAAAGGAAGGCCGTTTGAAGGGTGCAAAGGACGTGCTCGTAACCGACCTGCCGGGCATTTATTCGCTTTCGCCCTACACGCCCGAGGAAGTGGTTGCGCGTAACTATTTGCTCAACGACCGCCCCGATGTGATTCTGAACATCTTGGATGCTTCCAACCTCGAACGCAATCTTTACCTCACCACACAAATGCTTGAGCTTTCCATCCCCGTGGTGGTGGCGCTCAACATGATGGACGTTGTGGAAAAAAACGGCGGAAGCATTGATGCGAAGGCGCTCTCCGAGGCGCTTGGCTGCGCGGTGATGGAGATTTCCGCGCTCAAGGGCAGAGGCATCAAGGAGGTTACGGATGCCGCCATATCTCTTGCGCAAGCAAAGCAGGGGATAAGGGAGCCGCAAAGGTTTAGCGAAACCCTTGAAACCGCGCTTATGGCCATTTCCATCGAGCTAAAGGGCATTGTTGCAGAAGAGGACACGCGCTTTTACGCCGTAAAGCTTTTTGAGCGCGACGAAAAGGCGCTTGAAACGCTCAAGTTGAGCGCTGAGGCAAAGGCGCGCATCGAGGCCGCCACCGCGCAGTGCGAAGTTGCCATGGATGACGATTCCGAAAGTATCGTTACCGGTGAGCGTTACACGAAGATCACGCACATCCTCAAGGGTGTTTCCCGTGGCGGTAAAAAGCAGGGCTTAAGCGTTTCCGACAAAATCGACCGTATTGTGACCAACCGCTGGCTGGCGCTTCCCATTTTTGCGGCTGTAATGTTCCTCGTTTACTATATTTCCGTTACCACCGTTGGCGCATGGGCAACCGACTGGACAAATGACGTGCTGTTTGGCGAAATCATCCCGCCCGCCGTAACGGGCTGGCTCGAGGGTGCAAACGCCGCGCCGTGGTTAGTTTCTTTGGTGGTGGACGGCATCATCGGCGGCGTGGGTGCGGTGCTCGGCTTCCTGCCGCAAATGCTCGTATTGTTCTTTATGCTCGCGCTTCTTGAGGATTGCGGCTATATGGCGCGCATCGCGTTTATTATGGACCGTATCTTTCGCAAGTTCGGGCTTTCCGGTAAGTCCTTCATCCCGATGCTCATCAGCACAGGCTGTGGCGTGCCTGGCATTATGGCGTCGCGCACCATTGAAAACGAGCGCGACCGCCGTATGACCATCATGACCACCACCTTCATGCCTTGCGGGGCAAAGCTGCCCATCATTGCGCTCATCGCGGGTGCGCTGTTCGGTGGCGAATGGTGGGTCGCTCCGTCGGCCTACTTCATCGGCATCGCGGCCATTATCGCATCGGGCATCATGCTCAAAAAGCTCAAGTCCTTCGCGGGGAAGCCGGCTCCGTTCGTCATGGAGCTTCCCGCTTATCACCTGCCCGGCCTAAAGGGCGTTTTGATCCACATGTGGGACAGGGGCAAGTCGTTTGTGAAAAAAGCGGGTACGGTTATCTTCCTCGCATGCGGGCTCATTTGGTTCCTCTCGTCGTTTAGCTGGCGATTTGAGATGGTGGATACGGCGGATTCCATACTCGCGGCAATCGGCTCCGTGTTTGCGCCCATTTTCACCCCCTTGGGGTGGGGCGAATGGCGTGCGGCGGTCGCCACCATTACCGGCCTTGTTGCCAAGGAAAATGTAGTAGGCACGTTTGGCATCCTGTACGGTTTTGCTGAGGTCGCCGAGGACGGTGCGGAAGTTTGGGGCAAATTGCAGACTGCCTTCACCTCGCTTAGCGGCTATTCCTTCTTGGTATTCAACCTGCTGTGCGCTCCCTGCTTTGCTGCCATCGGTGCAATCAAACGCGAAATGGGCAACGGCAAGTGGACGCTCATCGCGGTGGGCTATCAAACGGTACTCGCCTATGTAGTGGCGCTTGTGATTTATCAGCTCGGTATTCTTTTCTCCGGTTCGCCCTTTACGCTTTGGACGGCCGTTGCGATTTTGCTCGTGCTTCTGATGGGCTTCCAGCTGCTTCGCAAACAGCCGGAAATCGCCATCAAGGACCATGGAAAGAACTTTACGGAAAAAGCGTAAAACCCTGCTGCTTTAAGCTTATAAGGAGGCGTTTTTATGGGAGACTTTTTGACTGAGAACCTTGCGACTGTCGTCATCAGCGGTATCCTTATGCTCTTTGTAGCGCTTGCGATACGCAGCATCGTAAAGAGCAAGAAAAAAGGCGCGTGTGCGGGCTGCAGCGGCTGCGCTTCCCGTCAAAACGAAGAAGCACCCTGCTGCGGTTGTCATAACAACATTGGCCATTCCTAACCCGTAGCTTTCGGGAATACGGTTTGTACCTCCAAAAAGGCGGGCAAAGCTTAGCTTTGCCCGCCTTTTTGGCTTGTTGAAAAATGGATGCGTTTATTTTATAAGCCGAGCGCTTTTTTAAACGGTGAAAGCGCCTTAAAACTAATCATCCCCGCTTCGTCCGGAATGACACGCGGGGGCGGCGGAGCGGCCGCAAACAGGTACGGCGCGGTCACAACTGTCATTCCGGGCGAAGCGGGGATAAAAGGCGGTGTCATTCGGGTTTGCGCCGTGCCTTTTAAAGCAGCAGCTTGAATTCGTTTTTATAAAATTCCAATATCCCTTCCGCGCGTAGCTTGGAAAGCTCATTGGAAAGAGCACTCCTATCTACCAGCAGGTAATCCGCAAGCTCCTGACGGTTGAAGGGCACCCGAAAATAGCGGCTTCCCTGACGCTGCGCCTGTGCCATTAGATAGGAAAGAAGCTTTTCACGCGTGGTGCGGCGAGAAAGGTGCTCAAGCTTCTGGTTGAGCTGTATGTTTTTTTGAGCAAGGATGCCCATAAGGTTTTCAATGAGCTTCGCATGGAAGGCGCACGCGTTTTGGCAGCCACGCATCACGCGCGCGTACGGGATCAAAAGCGCGCTTGCATTTTGCGTGGCGGTAACTTCCACAGACAGGTTTTCAGCTCCCGCCGCCGCGTAGCTTTCCCCAAACACATCCGCAGGTTCAAACGCCGCGAGAATGTGCCGGTTGCCCGCGATGTCGTCGCGCGCGGCCTGCGCTGTGCCGCTAAGAAGAATGCCCAAGGAAAGCACGGGCCTGCCCGCCGTTAAAATGGGCTCGCCCTTTTTAAAAGAAGCGATACGCGCGCCCAAGCAGCTCAGGAGCGTTTCGTAGCTTTCCGCCGCAATGCCTGAAAACAGCGCCGTTTCAGATAAAACATCGTTGTATGCCCCGAAATATTCCATGCTTTTCTCCGCTGTGTTGTAAAAACAACTGAACGTTATTTGTAAGCATAGTACAATCGACTTACAAAAGCAAGGAGGAACGCAAAAAATGCTGCGAAAAATCATTCATATAGACGAAAATTTATGCAATGGCTGCGGTCTTTGCGCAAGTGCTTGTCACGAAGGCGCCATCCAAATGGTCGAAGGAAAAGCAAAGCTTATGCGCGACGATTACTGCGACGGACTCGGCGATTGTTTGCCGGTTTGCCCCACGGGCGCAATCACCTTTGTGGAGCGGGAAGCGGCAGCTTACGACGAGCAGGCCGTGCTTCGTGCAAAGTACGAGGCGCACAAGGCCGAAGGGAAAACGCCGCACCACGGCTGCCCCGGCTCCAACGCGCACGCCATTGCTCGCGAGGAACGCGCCGAGAAAGAGCCCGCGCAAGCGAAGAGCCCCTGCGGCTGCCCTGGCAGCAACGCCCGCGCGCTTTCCCGCTCCAAGGCGGTCTCCGACGTGGCTGCCGTGGCTGAAGCGCAGAGCGAGCTAATGCAGTGGCCCGTGCAAATTAAGCTGGTGCCGGTGAACGCGCCTTACTTTGACGGCGCAAACCTGCTCGTCGCTGCGGATTGCACCGCGTTTTCCTATGCCGATTTCCACCGCAAGTTTATCAAAAACCACATTGTCGTAATCGGTTGCCCCAAGCTTGACGAGGGCGACTATACGGAAAAGCTCACGGCCATCCTTCAAAACAACAACATCAAAAGCGTGAAGGTGGTGCGTATGGAGGTGCCTTGCTGCGGCGGCATTGAGCACGCGGTAAAGCGCGCGTTGCAGCAAAGCGGCAAGTTTATCCCTTGGCAGGTCGTGGTCATTTCCACCGACGGCCGAATCCTTGAGGATTGAAAAAGGGTTTATTTTTTACACACGGGTATTCGATTTTCGGTTATACTAAGTAGAGCGCACGCAAAAAGCGTGTTAGGATTTGCGAATTCACAACATTATTTTTTAGGAGGTATTGATTCATGGAAGCTATCATTGATCGTTCCGGCTGCATCGGCTGCGGCGCCTGCGAGGCGGCGTGCCCGGAAGTGTTCGAAATCGATGGCGAAGGGCTTGCTTTTGTAAAGGCGCAGCCCACCGCGGAAACGCTCGAGGCCGCAAAGGAAGCGCGGGATTCGTGCCCGGTTTCCGTCATTTCGATCGAAGATTAACACAAGAAACTACGAGGGGGTACAAAAATTGGGGATGTTTTGTTTCCAGTGTGAACAGACGGCGTTTGGCAAGGGGTGTACGGGTAAGGCCGGTATTTGCGGCAAAACACAGGACAACGCGCTTGGGCAGGATGAGCTGACCGGCGCCATGATCGCGCTTTCCCGTGCACTCAGCGGCAAAAAACCTTCCAAAGATGACGTAAAGGCGGTTCTGACGGGCCTTTTCACCTGTGTGACCAACGTAAGCTTTGATGTCGATAAGGTAAAAGAAGTGACGGAACTTGTCCGCACGCAGGTAAAAAAGGCGGGCGGGGCGGCCGAATACGATATGAGCCTTGTGTGGGGCGCACCCTATGTGGACACCCGCTCCGCCAAAACGCTCATTCTCCTCGGCCTTCGCGGCATGGCGGCCTATGCCTACCATGCAATGGTGCTCGGCTATTCAGACTCCGAGGTGGATGAATTCTTCTTTGAAGGGCTTCGCGCCGTGGGCAGCGATATGGATTTGAACGGGCTTCTTCCCGTTGTGATGGATACTGGCCGCGTCAACTTCAAGTGCATTGAGCTTCTTGACCGCGCCAACACGCAAAGCTATGGCACGCCCGTTCCCACAGAAGTTCCGCTCACCATCGAAAAAGGGCCGTTCATCGTCATAAGCGGCCACGATTTGAAGGACCTCCAGCTTCTTTTGGAGCAAACCAAGGGCAAGGGCATTAACGTTTACACGCACGGTGAAATGCTGCCTGCCCACGCCTACCCCAAGCTTAAGGCATACCCGCAGCTCAAGGGCAATTTCGGTACCGCCTGGCAGAACCAGCAGAAGGAATTCAAGGACATTCCCGCGCCGGTGCTGTTTACCACCAACTGCATCATGCCGGTGCGCGAAAGCTATGCCGACCGCATTTTTACCACCGAGGTTGTGCAGTACCCGGGTATGGTACACATCGGCGAGGAAAAGGACTTTACACCTGTAATTGAAAAAGCGCTTGCGCTCGGCGGCTACAAAGAGGACATGGCGTTTACGGGCATCAACGGCGGCCATGCCGTGACCACGGGCTTTGCCCACGGCACGGTACTGAGCGTTGCCGATCAGGTGATTGAGGCGGTAAAGCAGGGCAAAATTCGCCACTTCTTCCTCGTGGGCGGGTGCGACGGCGCGAAGCCAGGTCGTAACTACTACACCGAGCTTGTGCAAAAAACGCCTTCCGATACGGTAATCCTTACGCTCGCCTGCGGCAAATACCGTTTTAATGACCTTGACCTTGGCACCGTGGCAGGCCTGCCGCGCATCCTTGACATGGGCCAGTGCAACGACGCGTACAGTGCCATTCGCGTGGCGGTTTCGCTTGCGGACGCATTCTCCTGCAGCGTCAACGAGCTGCCGCTCTCGCTGGTGCTTTCGTGGTACGAGCAGAAGGCGGTGTGCATTTTGCTCACGCTTCTCTACCTTGGCATCAAAAACATTCGCCTCGGGCCAACGCTTCCCGCGTTCGTATCCGAAAACGTGCTGGACTTCTTGGTAAAGACCTACGGCGTCAAGCCGATTTCTACCCCGGATGAGGACTTGAAGGCCATTCTCGGCTAAATATGTCAAAAGAGTGCCGCGCGGCACTTTTTTGATGTTTACAGGAACGTCCTGCAAAGGCCCGAAGGCCAAGTGCCCGAAGCGTGTCCCGCTGAGGGCTGCCTACGGCACGGTCGGCCGTTCCTGAGAAGAAAGCCTTGCGAAGCAAGGCTTTCCGAAGGCCAGAAGACCAAGTGTCCGAAGGCGTCTCCCGCCGAAGGACCGCCGCCACCGCACATGTCACTGGCGGCGGTTGAGAACCTCCGGGGGGGCGGAGCCGAAGCGCCGCCAGTGGCGGATGAAGCGAGGCGGAAGCCCAGTGAGTAAAAGAGTATTGCGATTTTAGGAGCAATACGATTATTGCGAACTGCGGAAGGGCCCCCGAAGCCCCCAATGGCTTTCTTGTTACGTTGCGGCCCGCGGCATTTGCCGCGGGCTGTTTGTGTTCGTTTCAAAATATAGCTGCGTCATTCAAACAAGGAAACAAGCTGTGCGCTTAGCTGCGACAGCCATGTTGTGTCACTCCATTTGTTGTTTAGGATTTCGTCGCGTATCCGGTATGCAGTATGGTACGCATCAAAATCGATGGTTCCTTGTTCAAGTGCTTCTTTAAGCTCATCCTCATCAAGCGTAACCGGCGTTCCATCCGGCAGAATCACAAGATCCAAAAATAGGTCATCGCTGCAAGGAATACCGTCTTCGTCAAGAAAATTGCCATTGCTTATGTCAAAATACCACTCAAGAAGCCTGCCCCCGCAATCGTAGAAGGCTGTTAGGCACCAATCCCCCTTTGCGGGCAGGTACATAAGCCAACGATACCCCTTCGCGCACAGGCAAACACGCCTTTCATCATCCACAACATACAATTCTCGCGTGCCCGGCAAAAAGGAGAGAACGCCGACATACCCCTCCAGCGTTCCGTGAAGCGGTTTGATTTCAGAGGCGTGGTACAGTACACCTTCATTTTTAATATAATTGCCCCAAATGGACTTTTTGCGCATTGCAATTCGCCTTGCTTTTAAAATACAAAAGAACATACCGGCGGTTGTCCGGTATGTTCTTTGTTGTTTCTTTTATTCTAGCCCGTGTTTATACAACTGCCGGTTGTCGAGCGCCCATTGCCGCTCGGAAAACTCACCCTGCGCCACGGAGGAAAGCGCGTCGTACATTTCGTATAGGCGCGAATCCAAAAGGTCAATCTGGCTTACGATTTCCGCCTCGGG